>NZ_JANMWY010000094.1:0-2000 GCF_031380695.1 Sphingomonas sp.
CGATCACCGGCACGTCATGGACCCCGGCGCTCTCCATAATCTCGCACACCGCCGACAATTGGCCCTTGCCGCCGTCAATCAGGATGAGGTCGGGCCACTCCCCGGTCGACCGATCTGGATCTTCCTTCTCCAGCCGCGCGAACCGCCGCTCGAGCACTTCGCGCATCATCCCGAAATCATCCCCCGGGGTGATGTCCGACTTGATGTTGAACTTGCGGTACGCATTGGTCCGGAATCCCTCCGGCCCGGCGACAATCATCGCCCCGGTCGCATTGGTCCCCATGATATGGCTATTGTCATAGACCTCGATCCGCTTGGGGATCTCGGGCAGTTCGAACGTATCAGCCAGTTCGCGCAGCAGCTTGCCCTGCGTCGTTCCCTCGGCCAGTCGCCGCTCGAGCGCCTCCTCGGCGTTGCGCTTGGCCTGCTCGACCAGCTTGCGCCGGTCGCCGCGTTGGGGCCGCTCGATCGCCACCTTGCGCTCGGCCCGCTCCGACAGCGCCTCCATCAGCAGCTCGACCTCGATCAAGTCGCGGTCGACCAGGATGCGCTTGGGCGGCGGCATATCCTCGTAAAATTGGACCAGAAAGCTCGTGAAAACCTCGTCTTCGGGCACGTCGTTGGTATGCGCCGGGAAGAAGCTGCGATGCCCCCAATTCTGCCCGCCGCGAATGAAGAACGCCTGAATGCACATCTGCCCCGCCGAGCACGCCAGCGCGAAGATGTCGGCATCGCCCAGCCCCTCGGCGTGAACCGTCTGGCTCCCCTGGATATAGGTCAGCGCGCGCAGCCGGTCGCGATAGACCGCCGCCAGCTCATAATCCTGCGCCTCCGCCGCAGCGGCCATCGACTTGCCCAGCTTGGCCTGCACCCCGGTCGACTTGCCGGTCAGGAAATTCTTGGCATCCTCGACCAGCTCGGCATAGGCGGCCTCCTCGATCCGCCCGACGCACGGCGCCGAACAGCGGCGGATCTGATAGAGCAGGCACGGCCGCGAGCGATTGGCGAAAAAGCTGTCGGAACAACTTCTTA
Source organism: Sphingomonas sp. (assembly GCF_031380695.1). GTDB lineage: Bacteria > Pseudomonadota > Alphaproteobacteria > Sphingomonadales > Sphingomonadaceae > Sphingomicrobium. The sequence continues at coordinate 1,033 of NZ_JANMWY010000094.1, forward strand.
GCAGGAACAGCTTCTGCAGCGCGTTAAGCGTCCGCGTGACCGATCCGGCGCTGGCGAACGGCCCATAATATTGCCCCTTCGCCCGCCGCGCCCCGCGATGCTTCTGCACCCGTGCAAAGGCATGATCCTCGCGCAACAGGATGAACGGGAAGCTTTTATCGTCGCGCAGCAGGACATTATAGGGTGGCCGGAAGCGCTTGATCAGCTGCGCCTCGAGCAGCAGCGCCTCGGCCTCGCTGCGCGTCGTGACGATGGTCATCGACCGGGTCTGCGACACCATCCGCAGGAGTCTTTTGGGCAACCGCGCGACCTGCGTATAGCTCGTCACCCGGTTGCGCAGCGTCTTGGCCTTACCGACATACAGCACGTCGCCGCGCGCATCCTGCATCCGGTACACCCCGGGCCGCACTGGTAGCGTTTTCAGCACGTTGCGGATCGCCGCGACCCCGGCCTCCAGATCCGGTCCCTCCGCCCCGCCCCCGCCCTTGACGGTATAGGTCGCCGCCTCCTCGTTAAACCGCGCGGACGCGCCAGGTTGGTCGGGACGATCGGCTTTGGACACGGGGATGATCTAGGGGGTTCGGGCGAAGGTTGCGAGGGGGAAGCTGACCCAATTCCGCCGCCACCCATCCCTCGGACCACTAGCCCGCCACGCCCTTGCCCGTTCGGCGACTAATGTCCGCTATCGACCCATTGCGGACATCGACGCAGGGCTGCATCGTCCCCGCGAAGGAGTAGCAGATGATTTTATTTGCATTGATGCTGGTGGCTCAAAGGGTGGACAGTCCTGCCTCGCCGTATCCACCGGACCCGCCCTGCGCAGATTATACCACTTATGGCATGGTGCAGTGCCTGCAAAGGCAGGCGCTCGTCTGGGACAAGAGGCTGAACAAAGAATACGCGCGCGCGCTCAAGCGCGTATCCCCGCAAGCTCGCCCATCCCTGCGCCGCGCTCAACTGCTTTGGGT
>NZ_JANMWY010000110.1:0-8529 GCF_031380695.1 Sphingomonas sp.
GCTGGCCGACCTCGCGCGGAGCAAGTCGCGACGGCTGTGCGACGTTGTCGACGAGCGCGCCATCGTCAATGCGACGATCGGCCTGCTGGCGACCGGCGGATCGACCAACCACGCGATCCATATCCCGGCGATGGCCCGCGCGGCGGGGATCATCATCGACTGGGAGGATCTAGACGCGCTGTCGGCGGCAGTCCCGCTAATCGCGCGAGTCTATCCCAATGGATCGGGCGACGTAAACGACTTCCACCATGCCGGCGGGATGGCGTTTGTGACGCACACATTGCTCGAAGCCGGGCTGCTCCACGGCGACGTGGTCACCGCCGGGGGCGACGCGATGCGTGATTATGCTTGCGCCCCAGAACTTGGCGAAGAGTTGAGCTGGCAGCCGGTGACCACCTCGACCAACTCCGACATGCTCTGCCCCGCCAGCGACCCGTTCCTTGCCGATGGCGGAATGCGGCTGGTGACGGGCAACCTCGGCCGCGCGACCTTCAAGACCAGTGCGGTCGTGCCCGAGCGATGGACGATCGAAGCGCCGGCGCGGATCTTCTCCGATCAGAACCAGGTCGTCGCGGCGTTCAAAGCCGGCGAACTCGATCGCGACGTTGTCGTAGTCGTCCGCTTCCAGGGCCCGCGGGCCAATGGCATGCCCGAGCTGCACAAGCTGACGCCGCCATTGGGCGTGCTTCAGGACAAGGGTTTCCGCGTCGCGCTGGTGACCGACGGGCGCATGTCAGGGGCGTCGGGCAAGGTCCCGGCGGCGATCCACTGCTCGCCCGAGGCGCTCGGCGGCGGGCCGTTGAGCCGGTTGCGCGACGGCGATGTAGTCCGGCTATGTGGCCATGGAGGGACGCTCGAAGTGGTCGGCATCGACCTCGCCACCCGTGAGCCTGCGGCACCACCACCACCCCCGGTTGGCACCGGGCGCGAGCTGTTCGCTTTCATGCGGCATGGTGCCGACAATGCCGAGCACGGCGCCTCGGCCATGCTTCGCCAGATGGAGCAGTCGCTTGGCTGAAACCATCGCCGTCGCCGACGTCGGCGGCACCCACGCTCGCTTCGCGCTGGCCGAGATCGACGCGGGTCGGGTCGTGTCGCTGGGCGATCCGGTCACGCTCAAGACTGCGGATCACGCCAGCTTCCGCACCGCGTGGGAGGAATTCGGGCGGCAAATCGGTCAGCCGCTGCCCACCGCGCTGGGCATGGCCTTCGCCGGCCCGGTCGGCGGCGAATTGCTTAAGCTGACCAACAATCCGTGGGTCATCCGCCCGGCGCTGATGCACGAGAAGCTGGGCGTCGAGCGCTACCGCATCGTCAATGATTTCGGTGCGGTGGCGCATGCCGTCGGGCAACTCGGCTCCGTGCATTTCAACCATTTGTGCGGCCCCGAAGGGGGCCTGCCGAGCGACGGCGTGACGACGATCCTTGGTCCCGGCACCGGGCTCGGCGTCGCGGCATTGCTGCGCGAAGGCGGCGGCTATCACGTCCTCGAGACCGAGGGCGGGCACATCGATTTCGCCCCGCTCGACAGCCTCGAGGACCAGATGCTGGCCCATCTGCGGCGCAATTTCCGGCGGGTGTCGGTCGAGCGAATTGTCTGCGGGTCAGGACTCGTCAATATCCACCAGGCGCTGGCGGCGATCGAGGGCGTGGCGATCGTTCATCAGGACGACAAGCCACTCTGGGCCGCCGCGCTAGACGGCCAGGACGCGCTGGCGGCGGCGGCTCTCGACCGTTTCTGCCTGTGCCTCGGCGCGGTCGCGGGCGACCTGGCGCTGGCGCATGGTGCGAATGCGGTCGTCATCGCCGGCGGACTTGGCCTGCGCATCAAGGACCATCTGCCGCGCTCGGGTTTCGCCGATCGCTTCATCGCCAAGGGGCGGTTCGAGCGGCGGATGGAGGCGATCCGGGTCAAGCTCATCACCCACCCGCAGCCGGGCCTGTACGGCGCCGCGGCGGCCTTCGCGAAGGATCATCCATGAACATCGACGCGATCATGCGCCTGTCCCCGGTCATCCCGGTGCTGGTGATCGACGAAGACGGACCGGACCCGGTCGAACTGGCCGAGACGCTGGTCGCCAATGGCCTGCGGGTGATCGAAGTCACGCTGCGCACGCCGGGTGCGCTGGCGGCGATGACCGCGATGGCGGGCGTGTCCGGTGCCGTAGTCGGCGCGGGGACGATACTCGATCCCGACCAGCTCCTTCGCGCGATCGATGCGGGGGCCAAATTCATCGTCTCGCCCGGCCTGACCGAGCGGATCGGCCGCGCCGCGATCGACAGTGGCGTCGCCTACCTCCCCGGCGTCGCCAATTCGGGCGACATCATGCGCGGGATGGAGATGGGGCTCGATCGGTTCAAATTCTTTCCGGCGATGGCTTCAGGTGGGTTGCCGGCGTTGAAGGCGCTCTGTGGGCCGTTCTATGATGCGCGCTTCTGCCCGACCGGCGGGATCACCCGTGGCACCGCTCCTGAATGGCTGGCGGATCCGGCAGTGCTGTGCGTCGGCGGCAGCTGGGTCGTGCCGAAGGGCGAATGGAGCATGGCGAAGATCGGTGTGCTGGCGAAGACGGCAGCCCAATTGAGGTAGTGATCATGAAACATCTGACATTGGCGGTGGCGGCGTTGGCGATGATCGCGGCCCCAGTCTCGGCCAAGACCGATCCCTACGCGCCCGCCAGCTTCGAAGGGGTCAAGCACCCTGCCTGGTCGCAGAAAGCGGTGATCTATCAAATCAATACGCGTCAGTTCACGCCCGCAGGCACGATCAAGGCGGCTGAGGCGCAGCTCGCCCGATTGAAGGCGCTCGGCGTCGACATCCTGTGGCTGATGCCGGTCCAGCCGATTGGAGTGACGAACCGTAAAGGGACGCTGGGCTCGCCCTACAGCATCCGCGACTATCGCGCGGTCAACCCCGAGCTCGGGACGATGGCCGAACTCAAGGCGTTCGTCGCCGCTGCCCACGCGCAGGGCATGCACGTCGTCCTCGACTGGGTCGCTAACCATACGAGCTGGGACAATGCGCTCGTGACCCAGCATCCCGACTGGTACGAACATGACTGGCAGGGCAAAATGCACCCCACGCCATGGTGGGACTGGTCGGACATCGTCGACCTTAATTACGCGAGGCCCGGGCTGCGCCGCTACATGGAAGAATCGATGCTGATGTTCGTCCGCGAGGCCGGGATCGACGGCTTTCGCTGCGATGTTGCCGGCTATGTCCCGCCCGATTTCTGGGCCAAGGTGCGGCGCGACGCCGGCGCGATCAGGCCGGTCTGGATGCTGGCCGAATGGGGCCAGCGCGACCTGCACATGAGCGCGTTCGACGCCAGCTATGGCTGGGACTGGGCCAAGCCGCTGATGGCGATCGGCCAGGGCAGGGGCGACGTTAGCGGGCTGTTTGGCTATTTTAGCGAAAATGAAAGTGCCTGGCCGAGCGGGGCGCAGCGGATGGTCTTCACGTCGAACCATGACGAGAACAGCTGGGCCGGGACCGAGTATGAGCGCTACGGCCCGGCGCTAACCAACGCGACCGTGCTGCAGTTTACCGGCGAGGGCATCCCGCTGATCTACAACGGTCAAGAAGCCGCGAACGACCGGCGGCTGATATTCTTCGAACGCGATCCGATCGTGTGGAAGGAGGCGCCGCAGCGGGCGGACTATCAGCGGCTGATCGCGCTGCGCGACGCCCACCCTGCGCTGTGGAACGCGCCGTGGGGCGCGCGGATGGTGCACGTTGTCAACAGCGAACCGGCCAAGGTCTTCAGCTTCGTCCGCGCCAAGGGCGGCGACGCCGTGCTGGTCGCGCAAAATTACAGCGCGGCAGGGATCACCGCGACGCTTGATGCTGTCCCTTACCCCGGCGACTGGCGCGAGGAGGGTGGGGCGACGGTCAAGCTCGACAAGGGCAGCAGCCTGACAATTGCACCCTGGACGAGCCGCATTTTCACCCGCCGCTTCTGATCAGCGGAGCGGCTGCCCGTTGCTTTCCTTCAGAAAGAACAGGGTGGTGACGACCGAAATGGCGGTGAATGCGAAGGCGTACCACAGGCCGGCGTACAGATCGCCGGTGATCGCGACGATGGCGAAGCTGGTGACGGGGAGAAATCCGCCGACCCAGCCGGTGCCGACATGATAGGGCAGGCTCATCGCGGTGTAGCGCGTGCGGGCGGGGAACAGCTCGACCAGCGCCGCCGCCATCGGGCCGTAGAGCGCGGTCGCGGCGGTGGTGAATAGCAACAGCCACCCGATGAGCGTAAACCAGTCGACGGCGGCGAGGTCGGCCTTGGCCGGGTAGCCGGCGGTGGTCAGCACAGCCTTGAGCTTGTCGCCGGTCGCCATCCTGAGGGCTTTGAGCGCCTTGCCGTCGAGGCCGGTCCCGTCGGAAACCGGCAGCAGCGTGCCACCGACCGCGATGGCCGTCTTGCCGTCGGTCGAAGCGACGTCGCGATACGAAATGCCCGATCCGGCCAGCAGGCTCTTGGCGATGTCACAGCCGCTGGCGAAATGACGCGTGCCGACCGGGTCGAACTGGACCGAGCAGGTAGCAGGGTCGGTGACGACGGTCACCGGGGTGCTCGCCTGCGCCATGACGAGCGCCGGATTGGCGGCGTCGGCAATCGCGTGATAGCCAGGGAAATAGGCGATCAGCGCGATGGTCATGCCTGCCAGCATCACCGGCTTGCGTCCGACACGGTCGGACAGAGAGCCGAACAGGACATAAAGCGGGGCAGAGACGAGGGTCATGATCATCACGAGCTCGTTGACCGTCTTGCCCGGCAGACCGACCATCTTTTCCAGGAACACCTGCATGTAAAAGAAGGTCGAGTACCAGACGGAGCCCTGCGCGCACATCATCGAGAGAAAGGCGATCGTCACGCGCTTCAGGCTGGCCGGGTCGGCGAAGGCGTCGCGCAGGGGGGCCTTGGTGACCTCGCCTGCTTCCTGCAACGCGACGAACGCCGGGCTCTCGCCGAGCTTGGTGCGCAGCCAGATCGACACGCCGAGCAGGATCGACGAGGCGAGGAACGGGATGCGCCAGCCCCACGCCGCGAACGCCTCTTCACCAAGCGCGGTGCGGGTGATGAGGATGACGAGCAGCGCCGAGAGCAGTCCGAACGCCGCCGACGACTGGATCCAGCTGGTCGACCAGCCGCGCCGGTCGGCTGCCGCGTGCTCGGCGACATAGATCGCCGCCCCGCCATATTCGCCGCCGAGCGCGGTCCCCTGGCAGATGCGCAGGAAGATCAGCAGGGCGGGGGCGATCCAGCCGGCCTGGGCGTAGGTCGGCAAAAGGCCGATGAGGAAGGTCGCACCGCCCATCAGGCTGACGGTGATCAGGAACGCGCCCTTGCGCCCCATGCGGTCGCCGATCGATCCGAACAGCAACGCACCGACCGGGCGGAAGGCGAAGCCGGCCGCGAACAGGCCGAGCGCGGCGATGGTTGCGGCGGTCGGGGGAAGGGCGGCGAAGAAGGTTCTCGAGATGATCGCGGTCAGCGAACCGAAGATGAAGAAATCATACCATTCGAAGGCAGTGCCGGCCGACGACGCCGCAACGACCCGCGCCATCCCCCATTCCGCTTGTCCTGACCCCGCCATTTCTGCTCCCCTCTGGAGCAGCGATAGCAATTCGGCCGTGTGCTGCAAGCCTATCGAATTTTTGTGATCACCTCTTCAAGACGGGCGAGTTGGATGCCTAGTTTTTTGATGGTCAGCCGGTTGTCGATCGTCTTGCCGTCGGTCCGTAGGAGCAGAACCTGCGTCGCCTTCAGGCCGCCCTTCATCGGATATGAGATGTCGAGACGGCCTTTTGCATAGCGCGCTTCAACCGGACCGTTGGCATCAGTCAGAGTTCCTGTCAGGCGGCCAGGCCCAGCGGGAACCAGATGCCAGTGGCGGATCCGCGAGGTTTTGCCTTCCTCTTCAATCCGCTGGTCGAGATACACGCCGCCCTTGCTGTCGGTGCGACCGGTCGAATGGACGAGGATTGTTTCCGACCCGCCAATCAGCTTGTGAAGTTGCGCTCGCCCCTCGGCCCGACCGTTAAAATAGGCGACCGGATCGAGCGTTCCCGATCCCACGGCGGCTGTTGTGAGGTCGCTTGCATCGCACGCGGTTAGAGCAAGGACGAGAATAAGAGCTATGCGCATGGGGAAGCAACGCGGCGACAGCGGAGTCGTGTCCATTGGCATTATTGGCCACGTCCCTTGACCAGCGCATCGACGACGCCCGGGTCGGCGAGCGTCGACGTATCGCCGAAGCCGTCGCTCTGCCCCTCGGCGATTTTGCGGAGGATGCGGCGCATGATCTTGCCGGAGCGGGTTTTGGGCAGCGACGGAGTGAACTGGATACGCTCGGGGATGGCGAGCGCGCCGATGTGCTGGCGGACTCCGGCGTTGAGCTCCTTGTGGAGGTCGGGATGGCCCTCCTCGCCGGCGTTGAGCGTGACATAGGCGTGGATCGCCTGGCCCTTGATGTCGTGCGGCACCGCGACGACCGCCGCTTCGGCGACCTTGGGATGGGCGACGAGTGCGCTCTCGACTTCGGCGGTACCGATGCGGTGGCCGCTGACGTTGATGACGTCGTCGACCCGGCCGGTGATCCAGTAATAGCCGTCATCGTCGCGGCGGCAGCCGTCGCCGGTGAAATAGAGCCCGGGATAGGCGGTGAAATAGGTCTGGAAGAAGCGATCCTCGTCGCCCCACAAGCCGCGCATCTGACCCGGCCAGCTGGCGCGGAGGCACAGGTTGCCGGCGGTCGCGCCGTCGAGCTCCCGGCCCTCGGCATCGACCAGTAGCGGCTCGACGCCGGGCAGGGGGCGGGTCGCGCTGCCCGGTTTCATGTCCATCGCGCCGGGGAAGTTGGCGATCAGGATGCACCGGTCTCGGTCTGCCACCAGGTATCGGTGACCGGGCAGCGCATGTCGCCGACCACGCGCCAGTACCAGTCCCACGCCTCGGGGTTGATCGGCTCGCCGACCGTGCCGAGCAGGCGGAGCGACGCGCGGCTGTGCTTGGTCACCCACGCATCACCCTCGCGCATTAGGGCGCGGATCGCGGTCGGGGCGGTGTAGAGGATGGTGACGCCGAGCCGGTCGATCGTTTCCCACAAGCGGCCATGGTCGGGGTAGTTGGGCACGCCGTCGAACATCACGCTGGTGACGCCGTTGAGGAGCGCGCCGTAGACGGTGTAGCTGTGCCCGGTGATCCAGCCGACATCGGCGGTGCACCAGAAGATGTCGTCCTCGCGGGGTGAGAAGATCCAGTCGAACGTCGTCGCGGCCCAGGTGGCGTAGCCGCCGGTCGAGTGGACGACGCCCTTGGGCTTGCCGGTCGATCCGGATGTGTAGAGGATGAACAGCGGGTCTTCGGCGTTCATCTGCTCGGGCGGGCATTCGGGCTGGAAGGTCAGGCGAAGGTCAGTCCAGACGAAATCGCGGCCATCGACCATCGGCACCTCGGCGCCAGTGCGCTGGACGACGATAACGGTATCGACCGGGCTGGTTTCGAGCGCCTTGTCGACGTTGGCCTTGAGCGGGATAGCCTTGCCGCTGCGGCGTCCCTCGTCGGCGGTGATGACCGCGACCGCACCGCAATCGGCGATCCGCCCGGCGAGACTTTCGGGCGAAAAGCCGCCGAACACGACCGAATGGACCGCGCCAATCCGCGCGCAGGCGAGCATCGCCGCTGCCGCCTCGGGAAGCATCGGCATGTAGATCATGACGCGGTCGCCGCGCTTCACGCCGCGCGACTTGAGCGCATTGGCGAAGCGGCACGTCTCCTCGTACAGTTCGCGATAGGTGAGGGTGCGACCGTCGCCAGGCTCGTCCGCCTCGAAGACCAGCGCGACCTTGTCACCGCGTGTCGCGAGGTGGCGGTCGAGGCAGTTGGCGCTGAGGTTGAGCTGGCCGTCGGCGTACCAGCGGATGTGGAAGTCCTCCGCCGCGAACGACCAGTCTCCCGCAATGGTCGGCACGCGAAGCCAGTCGATTCGCTTCGCCTCGCTGAGCCAGAAGCGGTCCGGATCAACGGCGAACGCATCGTGAAGCCCCGCCAGCTCCGCCGGGCCAATGCGGGCGTCGAAGCCGGCGGGAACGGGGACGACGGCTTCACTCATGGCACGGTGGCTCCTGTCAGCTGGCGGCGTCCATCGTAGCCATGTCGATGACAAAGCGATAGCGGACGTCGTTCTTCAGCAACCGCTCATAGGCGGTATTAACCTCGTCCATGCGGATCATTTCGCATTCAGGATAAATACCGTTCTCGGCGCAGAAATTAAGCATTTCCTGCGTTTCAGGGATGCCGCCGATGGCCGATCCGCCGACCGCCCGGTTCATCGACAGCAAATTCAGGCTGTTATACTCCGGCATGAGCCCGATCGCCCCGACCAGCACCATCCGGCCCGATCGCCCGAGCAGCTTCAAATAGGGCTGAATGTCATGGGGCACGGGGATGGTGTTCAGAACGAAATCGAACCGCTTGGTCGCAGCCTTCATTTGCGCGGAGTCGGTCGACAGAATGACGTCGT
>NZ_JANMWY010000159.1:0-12675 GCF_031380695.1 Sphingomonas sp.
GTCCCGACCAATTGCCCCGGCCCGGCGCGCAGCCAGGTCACGAACTCGTGCCACCGCGCTGTCGCAATGCCTTGGGTGAACACCGCCCCCATCGACGCCCGTACCGCCTCCACCGAATAGGGATCGGCGCAATCGTCGATCAGGATCAGCCCGCCCGCTCGGGTGGCGTCGCCGGTGCGCAGGATCGTGCCTATATTGCCGGGATCGCGCAGGGCCTGGGCTACGATCCACAACGGCGCGGCGGCGCGGTCAATCTGCGCGAGGTCGGTCGATGGCTGGCGATAGGCGCCGAGCACCAGCCCGGGGTTGTCCTTGCCACTCATCTTGGCCAGGATGTCGGGCGTCGTCTCGATCGCCTCGCCGCCCGCCGCTTCGGTCGCAGCGATGATCTCGGCCGCCAGCGGATGCGCCGCCCCGGCGGGGGTGAAGGCGATTATCTGGGGCAGCAGCCCGCTGTCGCGCGCCTCGGCCAGGATGCGCAGCCCCTCGGCCAGGAAAAGTCCGCACTCCCGCCGCGCCTTGCGGTCGCGCAGCGAGCGGATCAGCTTGACCGTGTCGTTACCGAAGGACGTGACCGACCGGGGCATCAGGCCGTCCTGCGGCGGCAATGCCCTGCTCGGCAAGCCCCCGGCTTGCCTGCGCCGGTCATTCCTCTCCGAACCGCCCCTCGACCAGCGCCACCAGCTGGGCCAGCGCATCGTTCGCGTCGGTTCCCTCGGCATGGATGACGATCGTGTCGCCGATCGCCGCACCCAGCATCATCAGCCCCATGATCGACGTGCCGACCACGCTGTTGCCATCCTTCTCGACCCGCGTCTCGGCCGGCAATCCGCTTGCCATGGTCACGAACTTGGCGCTGGCCCGGGCGTGGAGCCCGCGGCGGTTGCCGATCTGGACCGACTGGCTCGGCATCAGGCCGCCGCCTCGCCGAGAATTTCGCTGGCGACGGAGATATATTTGCGGCCCGCCTCGCGCGCAGCGGCTACTGCCGCGCGTACGCCCATCGCCTTGCGTGCGCCCTCCAGCCGGATCAGCATCGGCAGATTTACCCCGGCGATGACCTCGATCTGGTCGCTCTTCATCAGGCTGATGGCGAGATTCGACGGCGTGCCGCCGAACAGGTCGGTCAGGATGATCACGCCCTTGCCCTGGTCAACGCTCGCAATCGCAGTCGCGATGTCCGCGCGGCGCGCTTCCATATCGTCGTCCGCACCGATGCAAATGCCCTCGATCGCCTCTTGCGGCCCAACGACATGCTCCATTGCGGTGATGAACTCGGCCGCCAGACGGCCGTGGGTCACCAACACCAATCCAATCATTCCCTCACCCGCCATGATGGCCGTCACGATACCGCATGCTCATGTCGCGAGCTGCGGCGGTTGTTCCTCGATCGTATCGCTGGGCGGCGTAGCGAGGTCTCGGTGACGGGTCATCGGCGAAAATCCCCTCGCCTGCAACCGGTTCGCCATTTCGACCACCGCCGCCACCGACCGATGACGCCCCCCGGTGCAGCCGAACGCCACCGTCAGATAGGTTTTGCCGGCGGCCCAATAGCGGGGAATTAGGTCGGCGAGAAGGGCTTCGAGTCGATCCATTGTTGCCCCCCATGCCGGATCGCTGGCGACGTAAAGCTGAACGGCCTCGTCCTCACCGGTCAGCGGGCGCAATTCGTCGACCCAATGCGGGTTATCGATGAAGCGCATGTCGAACACCAGGTCGGCGGTGCGCGAGACGCCGCGGGCAAAGCCGAAGCTGGCGATCGTCACCACCGGCTGGTCGCGATCGCCCGGATAGCGCCGGCGAAGCTCGTCGCGCAGGTCGGCCGGCTTCAGGTCAGTGGTGTCGATGACGTCATTGGCGGCCAGACGAAGCGGCGCGGTGAGTTCGCGCTCGCGGGCGATGCCATCCTCGGCCGGACGATCGCTTGCCAGCGGGTGGCGGCGGCGAGTCGCGTCGTAGCGGCGGATCAGCTCAGCGCTGGAACAGTCGAGGTAGAGAATCTCCGGTGTTACGCCTTCGATCGCGCGCAGCACGGCGGGCAGGGTGGCGGCATCGAAATCGCGGCTGCGGACGTCCATCCCGACCGCGATCGGCATCGTCTGCCGCGCCTTGCGCTCGCCATGGACGAACGGCTGGAGCAGGCCGAGCGGCAGATTGTCGACGCAGTCCCAGCCCATGTCCTCGAGCGCGTCGAGCACGCTCGACTTGCCGGCGCCGGACATGCCGGTAACGAGCAGCAGGCGCGGCAAATTGCTGCCGCGTGAGGGCATCAGGCCTTGAGGCCCAGCCGGTCCAGCGCGAGCGCGACCTTCGACGCGGCCGACGCCGTCATGGCGTCGACGCTGATCATTGGAAGCGCGACGCCCAGCACTGGCCGCTCACGATTGCCATCGGGCAGGCGCTGGATTTCACTGGTCAACTCGACCAGCAGCGCGACCGGCATGTCGGCGACCGTGGGCATGGTGACGATGCCGACTCCGCGTATCTCCAGCTTGCCCAAAATCGTCGGCGGGCATGACGCGAACAATCTGTCGCCGGCCTTGCGGATGATCGTCTGGTCATCGGCGACCAGCACGAAGCCGCGATCAATCAGGCGCAGCGACAAGTCGGACTTGCCCGCCCCCGATGCGCCGGTGATCAGTACTGCGTGGCCGTCGATGGCGACGCAATTGGCGTGCATCGTCTCCGACGACAGACGCAGATTGGCCGGCTTGGTGCCGGTCGCGGTGGGCAGGGGCGCGCTCATGCCTCACCTGTCGCCGGCAGGCGGATAGTGAATCGGGCGCCAGAAGGCGCGTCATCGCGGTCGGCCACGTCAATCTCCCCGTCATGGCCTTCGACGATCGCCCGCGCGATCGCAAGACCCAGCCCCGAGTGGCGGCCGAATAGATCGGCCTCGGGCCTTACTGAATGAAAGCGGTTAAAAATCGCTTCCCGTTGCGCAGGTGGAACGCCGGGACCCTCGTCGTCGATGCGGATGCGGATGTCGTCGCCGACTCGGGCCGCTGCAATCTCGACCAGACCCCCTGGCGGGGAGAAGCTGATCGCATTGTCGACAATATTGTCGATTGCCCGTGCCAGCCGAGCCGGATCGCCGAGCACGATCGCACTCGCCTGGCGCGGCCGGGCGAAAGCGATGCGCACGGCGCCGGATGTGCGGCGCGCTTCCCATGCGTAGGTCAATTCCTCGATCATCTTGCCGACATCGACTTTGCGGAAGCGGGCGCGGGCGAGCTCGGCATCGGTCCGCGCCGCTTCGGAAATGTCGCCGATCAGCCGGTCAAGGCGGAGGACATCCTGCCGCACGACATCGGTCAATTGGGCGCGCAGGGCGGGGTCGTCGATCCGCTCCAGGCTGTCGACCGCCGACCGCAGCGAGGCGAGCGGGTTCTTCAGCTCGTGGGTCACATCGGCGGCGAACGCCTCGATATTGTCGATCCTCAGGCGGAGCGACTGGCTCATGTCGCTTACCGCCCGCGCCAGCATTCCGATCTCGTCGCGGCGGGCAGGCAGGCGCGGCACCCGCACTTCGCGCGCTCGGCCCAGCCGGACGCGGTGTGCGGCGCGGGCGATCTGACGCAACGGTTTGACGATCGTCCGGGCGAGCCACAGTGACAGCGCGACCGAAAAGAGGCCCGCGACCAGCATGGCGACCGCCAGCGCGGCGCGCTCGCTGCGGATAAGGCGGGTGTAGTTGCGGTCGTTGACCTGCGCGACCACGACCGATCCATCGGGCAGGGCGGCGGCGGCGGAGATTACCGGGGTCAGATCGGGCGCCTCGCGGACAACACTACTGACTTTGCGCGAAGTCAGGGCGTCGCCTGCTTCGGGCCAACTGTCGCGCCGGTCTTCTTTCGGCTCCGTGAACGGCTTCATGTAGCCATTGTCCGTCAGGGCGTTGAAGCCCCGGTCGAGCAGACGCGCGGCATCCTTGGTCCATGGCTGGCTGCGCGGATCGACCAAGGTGAAGGTCGGCCCGGTCGTCTTCCAGCTGTCGATCGCCAGCGCGCCGTCGGGGCGGTAAAGGCGCAGCCGGCTTTCCGTCACCCGCCCCAACCGCTCGAGCGTCTGCCGCTGCGACGCGGCGGTCTCGTCGTCGATCGTATTAGCGGCGAAGCTGGCGACGGACTCACTCCGCGCGATTCGTTCCTCCAAAAGCTGGTCGCGGAACTGGTCGAGCGCGAGGATGCCGAAGGTCATCAACCCCAGCGTCAGCAGGTTCGTCGCGAGCAGCCGGGTAGCGAGCGTGTTCGGGCCACGAAACCGCAGCCTCGGCTCGACCGGCTCACTCCTCTCCGAATCGGTATCCAACGCCATAGAGTGTCTCGATTGAATCGAAGCCGGGATCGATCAGGCGGAATTTGCGACGGACGCGCTTGATGTGACTGTCGATGGTGCGGTCGTCGACATAGACATCGTCGGTATAGGCGATGTCGAGCAGGCTGTTGCGCGACTTGACCACGCCCGGCCGCTGGGCGAGCGCCTCCAGAATCATGAACTCGGTCACCGTCAGCGTGACGTCGCGACCGCCCCAACGGACCTTGTGACGCGCCGGGTCCATCACTAGTTGGCCGCGTTCGAGCAGCGCCGGCTCGGGGGTCGTATCGGTGCTCACGGCGCGGCCGGCGGCAATTTCCTGTCGGCGCAGGATGGCGCGGATGCGAGCGATCAGCAGCCGTTGGGAGAAGGGCTTGGCGATATAATCGTCGGCCCCCATCGCCAGGCCGAGCGCCTCGTCCAGCTCGTCGTCCTTGGACGTCAGGAAGATTACCGGCATCGCCGCCGCCGCACCGCCCAGCTCGCGCAATCGGCGAAGCAGTTCGATGCCATCCATTTGCGGCATCTTGATATCGAATACGCCCAGGTCCGGAGCATTATCTGCGAACGCTTTCAACGCAGTTGCGCCGTCGGAATAGACGCGGGTCACGAATCCTTCAGCCTGAAGTGTGATCGATACCGAGGTCAGGATGTTGCGGTCGTCGTCGACGAGCGCGATCACGGGGCTCATGCTGGCTCCGGCAAGGTGGGCGGAAAAGTTGCGTCGCGATACTGCTCATGGAGCGCGAGAACAAGCGACAGCCGCTTTGACCCCGCGCGACACCGCGACTATAGGCTCAACGCATACGTATGCGGCGGGGCCTCTAGCAGTGCTCTTGTATCTGATTTCCAAGGAGAGTTGACGGTGGGTGAGCGGATTTCTTCGCACGGGCTGGACGCTCAGGGATTCCGGACCGGTGCGACGCTCCACTGGAACCTGACGACGGCACCGCTGGTCGAACTGGCGGTCCAGCGCGGCGAGGGGCTGCTGGCCAAGGACGGCCCGCTGGTCGTCAAGACCGGCAAGCACACCGGCCGCAGTGCGAAGGACAAGTTCATCGTCCGCGATGCCGAGACCGAAAATACCGTGTGGTGGGGCAAGTCGAACGCGGCGATGACGCCCGACGCTTTCGCCGCATTGAAGGGCGATTTCCTTGCCCATCTCGGCACCAAGGCCGACTTGTTCGTCCAGGACCTGCACGGTGGTTCGCAGCCCGAGCATCGCGTCAAGGTGCGGGTGATCACCGAATATGCGTGGCACAGCCTGTTCATCCGCACGATGCTGGTCCGGCCCGAAGTCGCCGAACTGGCGAGCTTCGCGCCCGATTACACGATCATCGACCTGCCCAGCTTCCGCGCCGACCCGGCCAAGCACGGCTGCCGCACCGAGACGGTGATCGCGGTCAATTACAGCGAGAAGCTGATCCTGATCGGCGGCACCGAATATGGCGGCGAGATGAAGAAGTCGGTGTTCGGCCTCTTGAATTATCTCCTGCCGCCGCAGGGCATCATGCCGATGCACTGCTCGGCCAACATCGGTCCAAGGGGCGATACGGCGATCTTCTTTGGCCTGTCGGGCACCGGCAAGACGACGCTGTCGGCCGACCAGAGCCGGACGCTGATCGGCGACGACGAACATGGCTGGTCGGACACAGCGGTCTTCAACTTCGAAGGCGGCTGCTACGCCAAGATGATTCGCCTGTCGGCCGAGAGCGAGCCCGAAATCTTCGCGGTCACCAAGCGCTTCGGCACGGTGCTCGAGAATGTCGTGATGGACGACACCGAGCGCACGCTCGACCTCGACGATGCGACGCTCGCCGAGAACAGTCGCGGCGTCTATCCGATCGACTATATTCCGAACACGTCGGAAAAGAATATGGGGCCGGTCCCCAAGAATCTCATCATGCTGACCGCCGATGCGTTCGGCGTGCTGCCGCCGATCGCGCGCCTGACACCCGAGCAGGCGATGTACCACTTCCTGTCGGGCTACACCGCCAAGGTTGCCGGGACCGAAATCGGCGTGACCGAGCCGGAAGCGACTTTCTCGACCTGCTTCGGTGCGCCGTTCATGCCGCGCCACCCCTCAGTCTATGGTAATTTGCTGAAACAGCGCATCGCCGAGGGCAGCGTCGATTGCTGGCTGGTCAACACCGGCTGGACCGGTGGGAAGTACGGCGTCGGCAACCGCATGCCGATCAAGGCGACGCGGGCGCTGCTCAACGCCGCGCTCGACGGCAGCCTCAAGGCGGGCCAATTCCGCAAGGATTCGAACTTCGGCTTTGAGGTTCCGGTGGCGGTGGCGGGCGTCGATCCGACCATCCTCGATCCGCGCCAGACCTGGTCCGACAAGGCTGAGTATGACGCCACTGCGGCCAAGCTGGTCGATCTGTTCGTCGAGAATTTTGCGCAGTTCGAGGAGCACGTCGACGCCGGCGTGCGCCAGGCGGCACCGAAAGTGGCGGCTTAGGGTTATTCCTCCCCAAACTTGCTTTGGGGAGTTGGCAGCGCGCTCGCGATCAATTCGGTCGGCCTTTCAGAAAGCGGATACTGGCCCGCAGACAAGGGGGCATTCGGCAGACTGAGAAGAGTCCAAAGCAGAACAACTGCAAAGCGCCGGTTAACGCGCTCCCTTCGCCGCGCGGATATAGTCTCCCACGTTGAGCGCCAGCACGTCGAGCGGGACGTTGCCGCCGAGTACGACCGTGTCATCGAACGCCTTGAGGTCATAGCGCGACTCGAGCGCCGCCTGCGCCCGCACGCGCTGGCGTAATATCTCGTCCTGGCCAATCTTGTAGCCGCACGCCTGGCCGGGCCAGCTGCAATAGCGATCGACCTCGCTCGCCACTTCGAGCGGGTTGGAGCCGTTGCGCTCGACGAAGAATTGCACCGCCTGCGCGCGCGTCCAGCCCTTGGCGTGAAGACCGGTATCAACTACCAGCCGGCACGCGCGAAACGCGATCGACTGGAGGTAGCCGAGCCGCCCGACCGCGAAATCGTCATAGACGCCAAGCTCGTCGGCGAGTTGCTCGGCATAGAGCGCCCAACCTTCAGAGTAGGCGTTGAACGCGAGGATCGAGCGGATCAGCGGCAGTTTGAACGTATATTCGCCCTGCCACACGTGGCCGGGGATCGCCTCGTGGTGGGCCAGATCGGGCAGGCTGTATTTGCTGTGCAGGTCGGTGGTGCGCAGGTTGATCCAGAATTTGCCGGGGATCTTGCCGTCGGGTGAGCCAGGCCCGCCATAAGCACCGGGCGCGCCGGGCTCCTCGTCGGGCGGCAGGCGCTTGACCTCGAGATTGCCGGGCACAAGCGTGTTGAACGCGCGCGGGAGGACGGTGCGGATAATCCGCAGCCGCTCCTTGATGAAGGCCATAATCTCGGCCCGGCCCTTGTCGCCTTCGGAAAATCTGTAGAGCGGGTCCTTGGCGAGCGCCATCATCCGCTCGCCGACCGACCCTTGCGTGTAGCCGAGTAATTGCAGAATCGGGTCCATTCGCCCGTGAAGCTCGGCGAGTTCGGCCAGACCCATGGCGTGAATCTGGTCCGGGGTCAGGCTGGTGGTGGTGCTCGCGCGAAGGGCATAGGCATAATAGGCCGCGCCGTGGGGGCGGTGCATGATGCCGGCGGCGTCGGTGGCATAGCCGCGCTGGCGGCGGAGTTCGGCCAGCTGCCGTTCGAGTGCGGGGGCAACGCGCTTGGTGGTGATGGCGCGAGCGCGCTCGGCCCAGTTGCCGGGGATGGCCTTGGTCCGTCGCTCGATCGATTCGACGAGCCCGCCGCCCTCCGTCGCCGCCTTGGCCGATCCGGACAGTGCCCGGTCGGCCTTGTCATTAAGGAAACTCGGCAAAATCACGCCGAGCGCTGCGGTCCGTTTCATCTCCGCCAGCTGCCCGTCGAGCTGCGCTGGAAACTGGTCGAGCCGGGCGAGATAGGCGTCGGCGTCGCCGGCATTTTCGATCAGATGGTCGGTGTCGAGGAATTTGGGCGCGTCGAGATAGGCGCCGGTGTTCTGGCTGACGACATAGGGCGAGTTGCGATAGCCGCCGACGGCGACGTCGCCATAGGGCAGGGCGAAGCCGCGCAGGGCGGTGCGATAGGCGCTCTTGACGACTTCGAGGCTGGTGCGGGTCGAATGGGTAAGGGCGGTCAGGTCGAGCGGTTCGATGCGGGCGAGGGTCGTGCGGACCATCGCGACGAAGCGGTCGCGCCCGGCGGCACTGGTGTCGCTAAGCCGCGATCGCAACGCCGCCCGAGCGCCCTTGTCGATATTGAGCGACGTCGCGGTTTCGGGAGCGAGCGTCATGAAATCCTCGGCGACGCGATCGAGCAGCGTGCCTGCTTCTGCCTCGCCGATGCGTCGTCCTGGGCGAGGAACGCTCCGAGCGACGGCGGTCGCCGCCACGGTCGACGCGCCGATCGCCGACAGCGCGGCACGGCGGCTGATGTCCGTCATTTACTCACTCCGATACGCACTGGCGGGTCGACGATTAGGCAATTGCCTTCGACGCCGCGGATGATCACTTGTTCCCCGACTGCCGCCGGTCCGCCGCGCGCGCTCCACTCGCCGTCGCCGAGCCGGACGCGACCATCCTCGACGCCGACCGCCTTGGTCACCGTGACCGACCGCCCGATGAGCTGTGCCGCCCGGTCGTTAAGCTTGTGCGCGCCGGGGCCGTGGGGGCGATTATAGAAACGCTTGCCGGCCAGCACCGCGAGCGCGGCATAGATAACGAACAGGATCAGCTGGAACGTTGCGCCCAGGTTGAACATCAGCGTGAACAGCCCGGTCAGCACCGCCGCCGCGCCGACGAAGATCAGAAAGAACCCCGGCGCGATGAGCTCGGCAATCAGCAACACGACGCCGCCGATCGCCCACCACCAGCCCGGATCGATGCCGTCGATCATGAGCGCGGGATCTGGACTGTCGGGACGCCGGGGGCAGACGGGGCCTTCGGTTTTGCGGCGGGGGGTGCCGCAAGAGTGGGATCGCCGATCCCGAGCGCTTCCTTGGCGAGCGCGCCGATTCCGCCCAGCGTGCCGATCAACTGGGTCGCCTCGATCGGGAAGAGGATCGTCTTGGCGTTGGGCGAGGTGGCGAAGCCGCTAATCGCCTCGACATATTTCTGCGCGATGAAGTAATTGATCGCCTGCGTGCTGCCGCCAGCGATAGCATCGGAGACCATCTTGGTCGCCGAGGCTTCGGCCTGGGCAGAGCGTTCGCGCGCTTCGGCGTCGAGAAACACCGATGCGCGGCGACCCTCGGCTTCAAGAATCTGGGCCTGTTTCATTCCTTCGGCGCGGTTGATCTCATTCTGCCGCGCTGCTTCGGACTCGAGGATGGTCGCGCGTTTCTCCCGCTCGGCCTTCATCTGGCGCGTCATGGCGTTGACGATATCCGCCGGCGGGCGAATGTCCTTCAGCTCGACCCGAGTAATCTTGATCCCCCAGCTTTCGGTTGCATTGTCGACCACCGCCAGCAGTCGGGCGTTGATCTCGTCCCGCCGCGACAGCAGCTCATCAAGGTCCATCGAGCCCATCACTGTGCGCAAATTGGTCGTGGCGAGGTTGAGGATCGCAAGGTACATGTCGCTCACTTCATAGGCCGCCTTGGACGCCTCGAGCACTTGGAAGAAGACCACCCCGTCGACCGCGACCATCGCATTATCCTTGGTGATGATCTCCTGCCCGGGGATGTCGAGCACCTGCTCCATCATGTTCACCTTGCGGCCGACGCGATAGAAGAAGGCCGGGTAGAAGTTGAACCCTGGATGCGCGATCGCCGTGAAGCGACCGAAATGCTCGATCGTGTAATGAAAGCCCTGGTGGACGATTTTGATGCTGCCCATGACGAACAGCAGCATGAGCATGGACACGAATGCGAGAAAGATGCTGAGCATGAGAACCCCCAATGAGTTGCGCCATGATGCGACGGGACCGCGCGCCGGAAAAGAGAAATCGGCATGAGCGCAACCTGCCTGCCGCCTTCGCGCCGCGGGCGGGGGAGATTGCTCGCACCCAACGGCTGGTCGTGGCGGCGACCGGCGGAGCGGTTCGAGAATGCGGTGATTGAGACAATGCACGTCGACGCGGCGGCAGCTGCCGGCGCGCGCCTAGTTGTCGAATCACCCGCGCCCTGCCAAAGGCGCGCATGGCCCGATCATTCCATGATGAAATCCCGCTCGGACTGACGTTCGACGATGTCCTGCTGCTGCCGCTCGAATCCGGCGTGCTGCCCAGCCAAGCCGATACCCGCACCTTGCTGACCCGCGCAATCCCGCTCGCCATCCCGTTGCTGTCCTCGGCGATGGATACGGTGACCGAGGTCGACATGGCGATCGCGCTGGCCCAGCTCGGCGGCATCGGCGTGCTCCATCGCAATCTGGAGGTGCCGGTGCAGGCGGCAGCGGTGCGCGCGGTTAAACGGTTCGAAAGCGGCATGGTCGTCAACCCGATCACGATGACACCCGACCAGACGCTGGCTGACGCGCTGGAGCTGATGAAGGCCAACCGCATTTCCGGCATCCCGGTGGTCGAGAAATCGGGCAAGCTGGTTGGCATTCTGACCAACCGCGACGTCCGCTTCGCCGAGAATCCCAAGCAGCCGGTCAGCGAGTTGATGACCAAGGATAATCTCGCCACGGTCCCGCTCGGCACCGGGCAGGAAGCTGCGCGGCGAATCCTCCACCAGCGGCGGATCGAGAAATTGCTGGTCGTCGATGCGGCCGATCACTGCGTCGGGCTGATCACGGTCAAGGACATCGAAAAGGCGGTCGCTTCGCCCAACGCGACCAAGGACGCGGAGGGGCGACTGCGCGTCGCCGCTGCGACTACCGTTGGCGACGCGGGCTTTGCGCGATCGGAGGCACTGATCGACGCGGGGTGCGACTGCATCGCCATCGACACGGCCCACGGCCATAACCTCGACGTCGGGCGGGCGGTCGAGCGGGTCAAGAAATTGTCCAATGCCGTCCAGGTCATCGCCGGCAACGTCGCTACTGCCGATGCGGCGAAGGCGCTGGCCGATGCCGGGGCGGACGCGATCAAGGTCGGCATTGGTCCGGGATCGATCTGCACCACGCGGATCGTCGCCGGGGTCGGCGTCCCGCAACTGACCGCGATCATGGAGGCGGCGTCGGCGGCAGCGAAGGCGGGCGTGCCGGTAATTGCCGACGGCGGTATTCGCACCTCGGGCGACATCGCCAAGGCGCTCGCGGCCGGGGCGTCGACGGTGATGGTCGGCTCGCTGCTGGCCGGTACCGCCGAGGCACCGGGCGAAACGTTCCTCTACCAGGGCCGCGCCTACAAGGCGTATCGCGGCATGGGCAGCGTCGGCGCGATGGCCCGCGGCTCGGCCGACCGCTATTTCCAGCAGGATATCAAGGACCAGCTCAAGCTGGTGCCGGAAGGGATCGAGGGCCAAGTCGCGTTCAAGGGTCCGGTCCGCGACATCGTCCACCAGCTGGTCGGCGGGGTGAAGGCGGCGATGGGCTATACTGGATCGGCGACGATTGCGGACTTGCAGGAGAGAGCCAAGTTCGTGCGGATCACCAATGCGGGGTTGAGCGAAAGCCATGTGCATGACGTTTCGATCACGCGCGAAGCCCCTAATTATCCGACGCGATAGGGGATGACTCCCCCCGCCCGCGCTCAGGCCGCGATCGATATTCTCGATCAGGTCATCGCCTCCGCCCGCGACGACGGACCGCCCGCCGACACGATCGTCACGGCCTATTTCAAGACCCGCCGCTATGCCGGATCGAAGGATCGCCGCGCGGTGCGGGAACTGGTGTTCCGCGCCATCCGCCATGCTGGGCAGATCCCGCCGAGCGGACGGTCGGCGATGCTTGGGCTGGCCAGTACGGACAAGGACCTCACCGCCACTTTCGATGGTTCGCCGCACGGGCCCGCTGTGATCGGGGAGGCCGACAAGCCTGCGCGCGGGTCGATGATCCCAAAGTGGGTGGAGCCGTTGCTGTCACCGCTTGTGACGGCCGCCGAGCGACCGGCGTTCGTGACGCGCGCGCCGCTCGACCTGCGCGTCAACCTGGCGCGCGCGACGCGGGACGAGATGCTCGCCGAATTCGAAGGTTCCGAACCGACGCCGCTCAGCCCGTGGGGCCTGCGCCTGCCCGCCGACAGTCGCGCCGATCAGAACCCCGCCTTCGCCGATGGCCGAGTCGAGGTGCAGGACGAGGGCAGCCAGCTGATCGCGCTGGCCTGCGCCGCGAGGCCCGGGATGAGGATCATCGACCTGTGCGCCGGGGCAGGAGGCAAGGCGCTCGCCCTCGCCGCCGCGACCAACAATGCGGTCGAGCTGATTGCCTGCGATACCAACCGCCAGCGCCTGTCGCGTCTTGC
>NZ_JANMWY010000165.1:0-2516 GCF_031380695.1 Sphingomonas sp.
CGACGCCGCCGCCGTGGTGGAGCGAGACCCAGCTGGCGCCGCTGGCGGTGTTGAGGAGGGCGTTCAAGAGCGGCCAGTCGCTGACCGCGTCCGAGCCGTCCTTCATCGCCTCGGTCTCGCGATTGGGTGAGGCGACCGATCCGCTGTCGAGATGGTCGCGGCCGATGACGATCGGGGCGCTGACCTCGCCGTTGCGGACCATTTCGTTGAACGCGAGGCCGAGGCGGTGGCGCTGGCCCAGCCCGACCCAGCAAATGCGCGCGGGCAGGCCCTGAAACGCGATCCGTTCGCGCGCCATGTCGAGCCAGCGGTGGAGATGGGGGTCGTCGGGGATCAGCTCCTTGACGCGCTGGTCGGTGCGGTAGATGTCCTCGGGATCGCCGCTCAATGCGACCCAGCGGAACGGACCGATGCCGCGACAGAAGAGCGGGCGGACATAGGCGGGGACGAAGCCAGGGAAATCGAACGCGTGCGTCACGCCCTCGTCGAGTGCTTCCTGGCGGATGTTGTTGCCATAGTCGAAGGTGGGAATGCCCATCTCCTGGAACGCCAGCATCGCTTCGACATGGCGGGCCATCGAGTGGCGGGCGGCGGTGGCGACGGCGGCGGGATCGCGCTCGCGCAGCTCGGTCCATTTGGCCACGCTCCACCCGGCCGGGCAATAGCCGTTGGCGGGATCGTGGGCGCTGGTCTGGTCGGTGACGGCGTCGGGGCGGATATTGCGCGCGACCATCTCGGGGAGGATGTCGGCGGCGTTGCCGAGCAGGGCGACGCTGGTCGGCTGGGTCGCGGTAGCGAGGATGGCGAGGGCTTCGTCGATGCTGGTCGCACGATGATCGACATAGCGGGTGTCGAGCCGTTTCTGGATCGAGCTTTCCTGCACCTCGACCGCGATGCAGTGCGCCCCGGCCATGACCGCCGCCAACGGCTGCGCCCCGCCCATGCCGCCGAGGCCGGCGGTGAGGATCCACTTGCCGGTGAGATCGCCGCCGAAATGCTGGCGGCCCATTTCGGCGAAGGTTTCGAACGTCCCCTGCACGATGCCCTGGCTGCCGATGTAGATCCAGCTGCCCGCCGTCATCTGGCCGTACATCATCAGGCCCATGCGATCGAATTCGTTGAACTTCTCCCACGTCGCCCATTTGGGGACGAGGTTGGAGTTGGCGATGAGCACGCGCGGGGCGTCGGGGTGGGTGCGGAAGACGCCGACCGGCTTGCCCGACTGGACCAGCAATGTCTGGTCGTCGTCGAGCCGTTCGAGCGTCTCGACGATCTTGTCATAACAGGCCCAGTTGCGCGCGGCGCGGCCAATGCCGCCATAAACGACCAGGCTTTGGGGATCCTCGGCGACTTCCCCGTCGAGGTTGTTCATCAGCATGCGGACGGCGGCTTCGGTCGTCCAGCTCTTGGTCTTGATCTCGCTGCCGCGGCGGGCGCGGATGTGGCGGGCGTTGTCGCGGCGGTTATCGGTCATGTGTCCATTCCCCCGACAATCCGCCGCGACGGGCCGGGCAGGCCGATCCAGTAGGCCAGCTCGGCGGGATCGTCGATCGGCCAGGCGCACAGGTCGGCGGCCTTGCCGGGGGCGATCGTGCCGACCTCGTCGTCGATGCCGAGCGCGGTGGCGGCGTGAATGGTCATGCCGGCGATCGCTTCTTCCGGGGTCAGGCCGAACAGCGTCGCGGCCATGTTCATCGCCAGCTGCGGGTTGAGCAGGGGCGAGGTGCCGGGGTTGCAATCCGTTGCGACGGCCATCGGCACGCCATAGCTGCGAAAGAGTTCGACCGGCGGCTTTTGGGTTTCCTGAAGCGCATAAAAAGCGCCGGGGAGCAGCACCGCGACGGTGCCCGCCTTCGCCAGCGCCGCGACGCCATCCTCATCGAGCTGTTCGAGATGATCGGCCGACAGCGCTCCGAAGCGGGCAGCGAGGCGGGCGCCGCCGCGGTTGGAGAGTTGTTCGGCGTGGAGGCGGACTCGCAGGCCGTTGAGGGCCGCGGCTTCGAACATGCGCTCGGTCTCGGCGAGGGTGAAGGCGATGGTGTCGCAATAGCCGTCGACGCTGGTGGCGAGCTTGAGCCGGGCGACGGCGGGGATCAGCTCGTCGATGACCAGATCGACATAGTCTTCGCGGCGGTCGGCAAAGTCGGCGGGTAGGGCATGGAGCGCGAGCAGGGTCGGCACGATCCGCACCGCTTCGGCCTGGCCGAGCGAGCGGGCGATATTGAGCAGGCGGATCTCGCTGGCGGGATCGAGGCCATAGCCCGACTTGATCTCGACCGTGGTGCAGCCGCCGGCCATCAGCGCGCGGAGGCGGCGGCGGGCGGCGCCAAGCAGGTCGGTCGCGCCCGAGGCGGCGGTGGCGGCGACGGTCGCGGCGATGCCGCCGCCGGCCCGGGCGATGTCCTCGTACGAAGCACCCGCGCGGCGCATGGCGTGCTCCTGCGCGCGCGTCCCGCCGAAGATGAGGTGGGTGTGGCAGTCGATCAAGCCGGGGGTGACCCAGGCGCCGCCGAGCG
>NZ_JANMWY010000178.1:0-7553 GCF_031380695.1 Sphingomonas sp.
GTCTCTGGCACGGATAGCGGGGAAAAGTTGGGGGAAGCGCCGCTCGCGGCGTCCTGATCCGAAATAAATTGTCAACTTTCCAATCGGTTAGCTGGTGACCCCTACGAGAATCGAACTCGTGTTTTCGCCGTGAGAGGGCGACGTCCTAACCGCTAGACGAAGGGGCCGCTGCGGGGCAGGGCGCGCCGGGCCTATGTCGCGTTCGCGCGGATTCGTCAATCTCGCGCGTGCGCGGCAGGTGCCATTCTCCTAAAAAGCGAATCAGGCGGCGGAGCTGCGCTGGTCGCGGTGAAGCAGCCAGCGGCGGATGTGGCCGGCAATGCGCGGCGCGGCGTGGCCGTCACCGAACGGCTGAGAAGGGCGGGCCATAGCCGCGAGCGCGGCCCGGTCGCGGTGCAGTCGGCGCACGTCGGCCAATATCTGCTCGGTCGAGGTGCCGACCAGCATGGCGTTGCCCGCCGCCAGCGCCTCGGGCCGCTCGGTCCGTTCGCGCAGGACCAGCAGCGGCACACCCAGTGTCGGCGCTTCCTCCTGCACCCCGCCCGAATCGCTAAGGATCAGCTCGGCGCGGCGCATCCGCTCGATCATGCCGCGATGGCCGGTCGGCGGGGAAAGGGTGATGCCGGGCTCGCGGGCGAAGAGCATGCGCATGGCGTCGGCGACCTGCGGATTAGGGTGGATTATGACCTCGACCCGGGCAGTGCGTTCGCTGGCCAGTTCGATCAGCGCGGCGGCCACCGCTTCGATCCCTCCGCCCCAATTCTCGCGGCGGTGACAGGTAACGAGGATATCGAGCGGATCGTCCAAGCGCCTGGCTTGCGGCTTCAACGGCGCCAAGGTGCCGAGCACCGCAAGTAGTGCATCGATGCCGGTATTGCCTGTGACAAGGATCTCCCCCGTCACCTCCTCGCTGCGCAAATTGGCGGCGGCGCCTTCGGTCGGGGCGAACAGCAGATCGGCCAGGGCGTCGATGGCGATGCGGTTGCCTTCCTCGGGCCACGGCATGGCCTGGTCAAAGCTGCGCAGCCCGGCCTCGACATGGGCCAGCGCGAAGTCGAGCTTCGCCGCCGCCCGCGCGCCGCCGAGCGCGCTCGATGTGTCACCCTGAACGATGACGAGGTCGGGCAGGTCGCGGTCGAGGATCGGCTCGATCGCCGCCGCGACCAGCGCGGCGTGCGCAATCGGATCGGCTATCCCGGCGCAGCCGAGCTGGTCGCACGGCAATCCGCCGAGCCCATGATCCTCGGGGCGCAGGTTCGGATGCTGCCCGGTGAGGAGCAGGCGCGGCGCGATCCCGATCGCGGCGAGCGCATGGGCGAGTGGTGCAAGTTTGATTGCTTCTGGACGCGTGCCGACAATCAACTGGACGCAATAAGCGGACAGTGTTCCCCCTAGTCTTCGGCGAGCAATCCCTGCCTCAGGCAGGAGAAGAGTGCAAGTCCAGACGGTTAACGGAAATTGTCGGCGTAGGTCTGTAGCTTAAGCGCCACAGGTGCGGCGGGGACGATGTGGACGTCGAAGCCCTTGCGCGTAGCATAGGCGACCGCCGCTTCCTTGCTGTCGAAACTCAGGCGAAGCTGCGTGTCGGTGTCACCCGATCCCGACCAGCCGGTCAACGGATCGGGCCGCAGCGCCTGCTGTCGCTCCATCTCCAGCACCCATAGGCCGGCCTTGGCCTTGCCCGACTGGGTAGTCTTGCGGTCCTGTTCGATGATGCGCGCGGTGGTCATGGCCGCCGAGTGCCGCAGCGGGAGCGGGGAATCAAGAGCGCCGGATCACGAGCGCCGGATCATGAGCGGGCGTCGGCGCGCTTGGTGCGCAGGGTCGGGACGGCGGCGGCGGGATCGTCGGGCCAGAGGTGGCGCGGATAACGGCCGCGCATCTCCTTGGCGACCTCGCGCCAGCTCCCGGCCCAGAAGGCGGGCAAGTCGCGCGTAGTCTGGATCGGGCGGTGGGCGGGAGAGGTCAGGCTGAGCGTCAGCGACACGCGCCCGGCGGCGACGGTCGGATGCTCGGCGAGGCCATAAAGCGCCTGCGGGCGGAGCTCGACCGTCGGTCCGCTGGGCGCGGCATAGTCGATGACGTGGCTGCTGCCAGCCGGCGCACAAAAGGTGGCGGGGGCGAGGCGGTCGATGCTGCGCGTCGCGTCCCAGCCGAGCCGCCCGTCGAGCGCGGCGCGGAGGCCGCCGGGGTCGATGGCGTCGAGGCGGCGCCTGCCGGTCAAGAGCGGCGGGAGCCACTCGTCGATGCTGGCGAACAGCGGTTCGTCGGACAGGTCGGGGATGGCGGGATCGTGGACGCGGGCGAAGGCGGCGCGGTGGCGGAGCGCGATCGCCGATTCGGGCCAGGGGAGCAGGTCGAGGCCATGACTGCGCACAGCCTCGAGCAGTGCCGCCTCGATCGCTTGGGCGGACGGTGCGGGATCGGGCGTGCTCGCCAACCTCAAGGCCCCGAGCCGCCGCCCGACGGTCGCGCTAATCGCATTGGTGGCGGGATCGAAGCGGACGTCGGAGAAGCGCTCGATCCGGTCGCCAAACAGGACCTCGACATCGGCGAAGTCGATTGCCGCCGCCGACAGGATCCGCGCGCCCGCTGCCGCGCCGGCGACCTCAGCCACCGCCAGCCATTCGCTGCGGGCAAGCGGGGAGGTCGGGTCGAGCCGGAACCCGCGCCCGCCGACCGAAGCCCATGACTCGCCAGTGGGGTCGCGGCGGCGGGCGATGCGATCGGGGAAGGCGAGGGCGATGGCTTGGCCCAATGCTCCGGTCCCGCGCGCAGTTGCGCTGTGTCGCGCTGATCCGTCGGGGGCGTGGGACGTGCGTTTCGCCCACCCGTCCGCCATCCGCCGAGCGGCATTGGCGCGCGTCCCGCGATCGCCCTGCCACCGCCGACAGCGCGCCTCGAGATCGGCGTCGTTCCCGCCCAGCCCGCGCTCGGCCAGCAGCGCCGCCACCTCCGCGCCGATCTGCCCGAACCCGCGCGCACTCGTCTCGATCAGCATGTGCGCCAGCCGTGGCTCGAGAGGCAGCGCGGCGATCGCCCGGCCATGCGGCGTGAGCGCCCCCGCTTCGTCGATTGCGCCTAATCGCGCCAGCCGATCCCGCGCCTCGGCCAGCCCCGCCGCGCTCGGCGGATCGAGGAACGGCAGCCGCGCCGGGTCGGCCTCGCCCCACGTCAGGCAGGTCAGCAGCAAGCTCGACAGGTCGGCGTCGACGATCTCTGCCGGATCGTGCGCGGGCAGGGCGGCATTGGCGGCTTCCTCCCACAGCCGGATCGCCACCCCCGGCCCCTGGCGAGCGGCGCGCCCGGCGCGCTGGGTCGCGGCGGCGCGACTGGCGCGTTCGGTCACCAGCCGGGTGAGCCCCGCCCCGCGATCGTAACGCGGGCGCCGGGCGAGCCCGCTATCGACGACGATGCGGACATCGTCGAGCGTCACGCTAGTCTCGGCAATGCTGCTGGAGAGCACCAGTTTGCGCGTGCCCGGCGCCGGCGGGGCGAGGGCGGCGCGCTGGGCGGCGGGATCGACCTGGCCGTGGAGGCGGTGGAGGATGACTCCCGGCGGAAGCGTGCCGAGCGCGGTCGCGGTGCGCTCGATCTCGGCGACGCCGGGCAAGAAGGCGAGCAGCGAACCGCCATGTTCGCCGAGCGCGCGGCGGATCGCGGCGGCCATTTGCGGCTCGATCCTCGCGGTCGGATCGCGGCCGATATGATGGAACGTTAGCGGGAAACTGCGCCCCTCGCTTTCGACCAGCGGTGGATCGCCGAGCAATCGCGCGAACCGCTCGCCGTCGAGCGTGGCCGACATGGCGAGGATGCGCAAATCGGGCCGCAGCGCCCCCGCCGCGTCGAGCGCCAGCGCGAGCGACAGGTCGCTGTCGAGGCTGCGTTCGTGGACCTCGTCGAACAGCAGCGCTGACACGCCGGCGAGTTCGGGATCGGCCTGAAGCCGCGCCAGGAACACGCCGTGGGTCATGACGATCACCCGGCTCGCCTTGCCG
This sequence comes from Sphingomonas sp., assembly GCF_031380695.1. Lineage (GTDB taxonomy): Bacteria > Pseudomonadota > Alphaproteobacteria > Sphingomonadales > Sphingomonadaceae > Sphingomicrobium. The sequence goes on from NZ_JANMWY010000178.1 coordinate 3,999, forward strand.
ACCCGGCTGTCGAGCCGCGTCGCATAGCCGATCGTCGCGCCGGGCGCCTCGCCCAGCGCACGGGCCATATATTCGGCGGCGGCGCGGGCGGCGAGGCGGCGCGGGACCAGCAGCAGCGCCTGCCCATTGCACCAATCTTCGCCAAGCAGCGCCGGCGCCACCCGCGTCGTCTTGCCGGCACCGGGGGGCGCGATCAGCAGAGCGCGGGGGCCGTCGCGAAGGGCTGCAAGAAGCTCCGGGAGGACGAGGTCGATCGGGAGTTCGGTCACTTGGCTGCCTTAGCGCACTGCGGCCGAAGGGGTAGCGCCTAGTACGCCCGCGCGACCGCAAACTCGACCGCTTCGACCATTGCCGCCTTGGCGCGGCTGGCGGGGAAGGGGCCGAGGGCGTCGATCGCTCGCCGACCGTAATGGCGGGCGCGCTCGAGCGTGTCAGCGATCGCGCCGCTGTCGCGCATCAGGGTGACGGCGTGGGCGAGGTCCTCGTCGGACACTCGATCGCCCGCGACGGCGGCCTTCCAGAAGGCGCGGTCGTCGTCGCTGCCGCGCGCGTAGGACAGGATTAGCGGCAGGGTCATCTTGCCTTCGCGGAAATCGTCGCCGAGACCCTTGCCCATGGTCGCTTCGTCACTGGTGTAATCGATCGCGTCGTCGACCAGCTGAAAGGCGATGCCGAGATTGCGGCCGTAGGAATCGAGCGCGTCTTCTGCCGCTTCGCCCGCCTCTGCGACGACCGGGGCAATGCGGCAGGCGGCGGCGAACAGCGCGGCGGTCTTGGCGCCGATAATCGCCAGATACTGGTCCTCGCCAGTGTCGATGCGGCGCTGGGCGGTGAGCTGGTCGACCTCACCCTCGGCGATGACCGCGCTGGCGTGGCTGAGGATCTTGAGCACCTTGAGGCTGCCGTCCTCGACCATCAGCTCGAACGCCCGGCTGAACAGGAAATCGCCGACCAAGACGCTGGCGGGATTGCCCCAGATGAGATTGGCGGTGCGCTTGCCCCGGCGCATCGCCGACAGATCGACGACATCGTCGTGGAGCAGGGTCGCGGTGTGGATGAATTCGACCGCGGCGGCCAGCTTGGGGTGGCGGTTGCCGGGATAATCGAGCAGCGCTGCGCTGGCGAGCGTCAGCATCGGCCGCATCCGCTTGCCGCCGCCGGCAATGAGGTGCCCGGCGAGTTCGGGGATCAGTGCGACCTTCGACTGCATCCGGTCGAGGATGACGGCGTTGACAGCGTGCATCGGCTCGCCGGTCAATGCCAGCAGCGGATCGAGGGAGGGCGGGCGCCGGTCGGCAAGGGTCGAGACGGTCGCGGTCACGATCGCCAAGTAGGAGTGCGCGTGCCCAAGGACAAGCCGCCGCTGGTCGATCGCCGATTGTAAGCGGACCCGGCGCGGCCTACCTAGTGCGTCTCAGGTCACACAGGGGTTTGCACATGACTGTTCTGCGCCGTTTCGGTCTCCTTACGCCGCTCGCCGCGCTCAGCCTTACCGGCTGCGGGCTCAATTCGATCCCGACGGCGGAAGAGAACGTCAACGCCAAATGGGGCCAGGTGCAAAGCGAATATCAGCGCCGCGCCGACCTTATCCCCAATCTGGTCGCGACCGTGCAGGGCTATGCCAAGCAGGAGTCGAAAGTCCTGATCGAAGTCACCCAGGCGCGAGCTGACGCCGGTCGCGTGCAACTGAGCGCCGCCGATCTCGACGATCCGGCCAAGGTCAAAGCGTTCAACGATGCGCAGAACCGCGTGTCGGCAGCGATCATTCCGCTCCAACGGCTGCAGGAAGCCTATCCCGACCTCAAGTCGAATGCGAACTTCCTCACGCTGCAGAGCCAGATCGAGGGCACCGAGAATTCGATCCTGGTGTCGCGCAAGGACTATAACGAGGCAGTGCAGGCCTATAACACCCGCATCCGCACCTTTCCCGACGCGATCGGCGCGAAGATCTTCTATGGCGCCAAGCCCAAGACCCCGTTCGCGGCGAGCGCCGGATCGCAGGCCGCGCCCAAGGTCGACTTCGGAAATACCGGGTGAGCGTATCCGTGAGCATTATGCTCACTTGTCGTCATCGCGGCGAAGGCCGGGACCCGATCAGACCAAATAACGCGTCGCAGCTTCTCTGTTTGCTGTCGCGCTGGGCCCCGGCCTCGGCCGGGGTGACGGCGTGGCTGATCGCGTTCTTCATTTTCGTGGCTCCGGCGTTCGCGCAAACCTTCCCGCCGCTGACCGGCCGGGTGGTCGACAATGCGCACCTGCTCAGTATTAGCCAGACGGTGGACCTGACGTCGAAGCTCGCCGCGCTGGAGGCAGGGACCGGGCGACAATTGGTTGTCGCGACGGTGCCAAGCCTGCAGGGCCGAACGATCGAGGATTATGGCTACAAGCTCGGCCGGACTTGGGCGGTCGGGCAGAAGGGCAAGGACGACGGTGTCATTCTGCTCGTCGCGCCCAACGAGCGGCGCGTCCGGATCGAGACCGGCTATGGTGCGCGCGTGTTCCTGACCGACGCCGTGTCGAGCGTCATCATCCGCGACGTCATCACGCCCAAGTTCAAGGCGGGCGATATGGGGGGCGGGATCGTTGCCGGGACCGACCAGCTAGTCCAGTTCATGTCGCTCCCTGCCGCCGAAATGCATAAGCGCGCGGCGGCGGCGGCTCAGCAGCAGAAACGGTCGAACGATTCGCCCGGTTTCGTCCCGATCATCTTCTGGATCATCATCATCCTGTTCGTGATCATGCCGATCGTGCGCCGTGCGAGCGGGCGGCGCTACGCCGGCGGTCGCGGTGGGCCACCGGTCATCCTGTGGGGACCGGGCTTTGGCGGCGGCGGGGGTAGCAGCTGGGGCGGCGGTGGCGGCAGTAGCTGGGGCGGTGGCGGCGGCGGTTTCTCCGGCGGCGGCGGATCGTTCGGTGGCGGCGGCTCTTCGGGGGGATGGTGATGCTCGATCTGACCGACGACGAGCGCACCCGCATCGGCGAAGCGATCACCGCTGCCGAGCTGGGCAGTGACGGCGAGATCGTGGCGGCGGCGAGCGAGAGCAGCGACAGTTATCACGATGTCGCGCTGCACTGGGCGGTGGCGGTACTCATTGCGGTCCTCGCCTGGTTCGCGGCGTTTCCGGCGACGCTGACCTGGTACGACGAGCTGCTGTTTGGCGGCTGGCGCGAGGCACCCGGGCCGCATGAACTGCTGACCCTGCTGATGGTGCTGGCGGTGCTCAAATTCACCATCGTGCTGCTGATCCTGCGCATCCCGAAGTTGCGCCTTATGCTGACCCCCGGCACGTCCAAGCAGCGCCGCGTGCGCCGCCGCGCGATCATCGTGTTCAAGGCGGGGGCCGAGCGGCGCACGATTGGCCGCACCGGGGTCCTGATCTATCTGTCGCTGGCCGAGCATCGCGCCGAGATCGTCGCCGACGAGGCAATATTGGCGGTGACCGACGCCAGCAGTTGGGGCGAGGCGATGGCGGCGCTGCTGTCCGAAGTCCGCGCCGGGCGCCCGGCCGAGGGCATCAGCGCCGCGATCGGGATCGTCGGGACGGTGCTCGCCGA
>NZ_JANMWY010000196.1:0-6715 GCF_031380695.1 Sphingomonas sp.
CGGCGAGAATTGCTGGACTACCAAGCCGACCGCAATCGGTGCGACGATGGCGACGGTCAACGACAAGGGCGACAAGCTTGACGTCACGCGGGTGAAGTACACGCCGCCAAAGATGTGATCGTCGCTCCAGTGTCGGCAGGGTTTTTGGCCAGCGAGCTGGCGCGCGTAGCTGGGCCCCTGCCTTCGCAGGAGAACAACTAGTCGACGACTTCGTCGGGATTCAGGCCCCAAATGTCGGTCTGCGCGACATAGGCTTTGCGTTTGGCGATGGTGATCTCGCACCAGCCTTCGCGACACTTCTCGATCTTGCCGACGACACCGGGTTGGGCCTTGTAGGCGACATGGCTCGCCGGGTCGGGCTTGTTACGCAGGTCGCGGGCCGGGCCGGGGCGGATGATCGCGCTGCGCTTGTCGCTCAGCATCGTCACCAGCATCCAGCCCTGTTGCCCGTCGGGATCCTCGATCTTGCGCCACGTCTCATAGACCTGGACGACCTTCACCGGCAGGTCGCGGCGCTGGTAGAGCCAGATGCCGGGATAATTGCGCCCGGGGCCGGTCCGCATCATCGCCTGGCCCGAAGCGATCGAGGCCCAATAGGGGGGCTTCTTGCCCTCGGCCGACGCCACCGAAGCGATCACGATAAACGCTGTTCCCGCGATCCAGTAGCGCATCACGCCCCCGTCAAGATGCGGTCGACCAGCTGCTTGACCGTCGGCACGAACCCGTTGGAGTAGAACGGATCGCTCTTGAAGCGGAACGCCGCGTGTCCGGCGAACATCAGGTTTTCCTCGACCGGGCCGCCGTGGGCGATGTCCTGTAGCGTCTTCTGGATGCAGAAACTGCGCGGATCGGCGAGGCGGCCGGTGCTGTTCTTCTCATTATCGGCCCAACTCGAGAAGGCGCATTGCGACAGGCAGCCCATGCAGTCGGCCTGGTCCTTGCGGATAATCTTCTCGTCCGCGGGCGTGACGAAGACGAGCGTGTCGTCGGGGGTCTTCATCGCGTTGGTGAAGCCGGCGCCATACCATTCGCGGGCATGCTGCAGATCGCCCTTGGTCACCCAGTAGTTCTTCTTGGTGCCGATGCCGACGTCGAGCTGGAAGGCGTGATCGCCGACTTCGACCGGGGTGTAGGCGATCTGCCGCTCGCTGCGCGCCTCGAGCCAGCGCAGGAACGGGTTGCGCACCGCGCTAGAGTAGAAGCCAGTCGGCGAGAAGCGGTGAAGCAGGATGTCGCCTTCTTCGAGCGTCGTCAGCCGCGCCTTCCAGTCGGGCGGGATCGGGCTTTCCTGGGTGAGCAGCGGGCGGGTGCCGAACTGGAACACGATCTGCCCGAGCTCAGGATTGTCGATCCAATTCTCCCACTCGTCGAGCCGCCACACGCCGCCGGCCATGACGATCGGCACGCTGTCGGGGATCCCGCCTTCGCGCATCGTCGCGCGCAGTTCGGCGACGCGGGGATAGGGGTCCTGTGGTTGACGGGGGTCCTCGGCATTGCTCAGGCCATTGTGACCGCCGGCCAGCCAGGGGTCCTCATAGACCACCGCCGACAGCCATTCGGCGGCCTTGGAATAAGCCCGCTTCCACAGCGCGCGGAAGGCACGGGCGGAGGAGATGATCGGCAGGTACGAGACATTATGCGACGCGGCGATCTCGCTGAGCTTGTAGGGCATCCCCGCCCCGCAGGTGACACCGGTGACCAGGCCCTTGGTCTTTTCCAGCACACCTTCAAGGATGCGCTGCGCGCCGCCCATTTCCCACAGTACGTTGATGTTGATCGCGCCCTCGCCACCGGCGATGTCGTGCGCCTTTTCAACCTGCGCGACCGCACCGTCGATGGCGTATTGGACGAGCTCCTCATGGCGCTCGCGGCGCGTCAGAGCCTTGTAGATCTGGGGAATGATGCGGCCTTCGGGGTCATAGCTATCGGCGTTGACCGCGCTGACCGTGCCGATGCCGCCGGCCGCCGCCCAGGCGCCGCTGCTCATGTGATTGGTGGCGCTGACGCCCTTGCCGCCTTCGACCAGCGGCCACACTTCGCGACCGCCGTAGAGGATGGGCTGCAGCCCTTTGAACACATGCATCTCCTGGTAAATCGCGCGCTGTATAGGCGTTTTGCCGACTTTGCGCACAAAAAAAGGGCCGGGCACATGGCCCGACCCTTCCGTTTGCCTGCGATGGCTTAGCAGGTCGACTTGCCGACCTGGCGACCCAGCAGTCCACCGATCGCGGCGCCGAGGATGGTGCCGGTCGTGCCGCTGTTGCGGTTATAGTAGCCGCCACCCGAGCGGCCGATCGAGCGACCAATCAGCGCGCCGGCGCCCGCACCGACGATCGTGCCGGTCGTGCCGCTGCAGCGGTGGTTGCGATAGCTGCGGCCATAATAACCGTTGTTATACGCGCCCTGGTCGTAATAGCCGTTGTTGTAGCCCTGGTTGTCGTAACCGTTATTATAGCCGTTGTCGTAATAGCCATTGTTGGCGTAGCCGCCGTTATAGCCATTGTTGTAATAGCCATTGTCATAGCCGTGATGACGCGCTTCGGCGGCGGCGGGCACTGCGACCATCGACAGGGCCGACAGGGCGATGAGTGATTTCTTGAACATGGTCTTCTCCTTCGTGGCGCGGACCGGGATGGAACTCTGGTCCGGTCATTGAGAAGGGTTCTGGACCCGGGGCCATGACGCCATCCTGAACTCATCGTTCAGCGGAGGTTGTTTTCGCGGCCGTCGCTATTGCAGCGCATAGTCGAGGCCGATGTCGACCGCCGGAGCGGACTGGGTGATGCGACCGACCGAGACGAAATCGACCCCGCTGGCAGCGATCCCGGCGATGGTGTCGAGGTTGACCCCGCCCGACGCTTCGAGCGGGACTCGCCCGGCGACCAGCGCCACCGCCTCACGCAAGGTCGCGGCGTTCATATTGTCGAGCAACAGGCGGTCGGCCCCGGCAGCGAGCGCTTCCTCGATCTGGCCGAGACGATCAACCTCCACCTGGAGCTGCAGCCCGGTGGCGGCGGCCTTGGCCAGCCGCACCGCCGCGCCGACGCCGCCGGCGACCGCGACATGATTATCCTTAATCAGCAGCCCGTCATCCATTCGCAGGCGATGGTTGAGCGCGCCGCCCATCCGCGCAGCATATTTTTCGAGCGCGCGCAGGCCCGGGATGGTCTTGCGCGTGTCGAGCAGCTTCGCGCCACCATCGCCGATCGCGTCGACATAGCGACGGGTCAGCGTGGCGATGCCCGACAGGTGCTGGAGCGTGTTGAGCGCCGAACGCTCAGCGGCGAGCATCGCGCGGGCATTGCCTTCGAGGCGCAGCAGGACGGTGCCCGCGTCGACCCGGTCGCCGTCGGCCACCGGCCGGTCGATCTTCACATCGGCGTCGAGCGCGCGGAAGAAGGCGATGGCAATGTCGAGCCCGGCGACGGTGATCGGCTCGCGGCAATTCATCGTCGCGGCGAACCGCGCGTCGGCAGCGATCGTCGCGCGGCTGGTGACGTCGCCGCCTGCGCCGAGGTCCTCGGCGAGGACGGCGCGGACGAAGTCGGCGAGACCGAAATCGGCCAATTCGAAATCAGGGGGCAGCGGTTCAGTCATCGCCGTCCCTTATGCGAGAGCAGCGGCGAATCCATCATGGAATGATCGCGTCATAGCGACGATCGAGCTCGATCGCTCGCTGCTCATCAGCCTCGGCACGGTCGGTTTGGCCAAGGCGGCGCAGAACCAGGCTTCGCTCATAATAAGCGCGCGCCGAACGTGGCGCGAGGCGCACCGCGCGATCCAGGTCGGCGAGCGCTCGGGCAAGGTCGCCCTTGCGCCGCCATTGCTCGCCACGGCGGAGATAGGCGTCGGCATTGCTCGGCGCCTGCTCGATCTTGCGGTCGAGGGCGGAGATCGCGCGGTCGGCGCTTCGGCGCCGGACCTCGTCGAGCGATTCGCGGCGCACCTGCTCTTCGCCGTCCGCCGAGCCGCCCGCCCGGCTGCCGGTAACGACGATGTTGGAATCGTCGATCATGCCGGATTGCGCCGGGGCAGAGTTGGAAAGCGCTGCGGGCGCCGCTGGAGACGGCGGTGGCGGGGGTGCGGCCACGACCTGTTCCTGCACGACCACCGCCTGGCGATCGGTGGCGGAATTTTGCGCGGGTTGGGCCGCGAGCGCCTTGTTGCTGACGACCGGCGATGGCGGCGAGGCCGACTCCGTCGTCGGTGAGGTTTCGAAGCGCGGCGCAACCGGAGCGGCCGGGGCATCCGGCGCGCGCAATACCGGCCCCGGGCCGGCCGCCGCGACATCGGTCGCGGGGCTGATTGCAGCCGATGGGACAGCGGTGGGTTCGGCCCCTGGCGGGGCATGCTCTATCCACAGCGGCACGCTGACCAGCGCGACCAGGGTAACGCTGGCCAACGCCGCCACCTGCGGCCGCCCCAACCCGGCCCAGCGCCGTGGCGGTCGCACCACCGCCGCATCCGGCACTCCATCGAACCGCCGCATCGCCGCGTCGATCGACGCTTCGCGGCGCGCGGGGCGCGGCGGGGGCGGCTGGGGCAGCGCAAGATCGTCGGGAAGCGGCATCGACCGGCCTTATAGCGCCTTCTCTGGGCCGGTCGAATGCACTGTTTCCTCCTTAGCGCTCGGCCGACTGAAGCGGCGCGGCGACCTTTGCGGCCCGAACCATCTGCAGGAACTCGGCGCGATAGCCGAAGCGGTCCGCGCCCTTCGCTCCCTCGGCGATGCGCAGCACGTCGTCGTAGCGGAGCGAACCGCTGTACTTGCCCCCGCGCAGTAGTTCGGCGAACGCCGCCACCCCGGCGGCGAAGCGGGCGTCCTGCGGCGCCTGCTCGAACCGCGCCACTTCCGACGCGCGGCTGATCGGGGTCGAGATCAGGCGGCTGACGGTCGATTTCGGCAATTTGTAGCGGATCTTGACGAAGCCATATTCGCTACCGCCCGCTCTCGCCATCGCTCGCGCCGGTGTGGCGTAGCGCAAGTCGCCGATCGAACGTGGTCCGCCGACCGGCACGATCTCGTATAGAGCGGTCACTGTCTGACCCGACCCGACATCGCCCGCATCGACCCGGTCATTGTTGAAATCGTCGCGGTTGAGCAGGCGCGTTTCATAGCCGATCAGGCGATATTCGGCGACCGTTGCCGGGTTGAATTCGACCTGGATCTTGACGTCCTGGGCAATCGGAAACAGCGTCGACGTCGCCTCCTCGACCAACGTCTTGCGGGCCTCGCCGATGGTGTCGATGTAGGCGGCGGTGCCGTTGCCGTTCTGGGCCAGCGCCTGCATCAGCGCGTCGTTATAATTGCCCATGCCGAAGCCGAGCACCGACAGGAACACGCCTTTGTCGCGCTCGCGCTCGATATAGCCCTTGAGCTCCTCCTGGTTGGTGATGCCGATGTTGAAATCGCCGTCGGTCGACAGGATGACGCGGTTGACGCCCTCCGCGTCGAAGTTGCGCTCGGCCAGCGCATAGGCCTGGCGGATGCCCTCGGCCCCTGCCGTGCCGCCGCCCGCGCCGAGCTGCTCGATCGCCGCGAGGATGCGGCCCTTGTCGCTGGCCGAGGTCGGCTCGAGCGCGGTCCCGGCGTACCCGGCATAGGTGACGATCGACACGCGGTCGTTGGCGTCGAGCTGATTGACCAGCATTGCCAGCGACTGCTTCACCAGCGGCAGCTTGTTCGGCTCCTGCATCGACCCTGACGTGTCGATCAGGAAGACGAGGTTGGCGCGCGGGCGAGTGGCGCGCTGGATGGCGAACCCCTTGATGCCGATGCGCACCAGCTTGCGGCCGGCCGTCCACGGGCTGGGGAAGACCGCGATATTGCTGGTGAAGGGCTGCTCGGCCGAGCGCGGCGAGGCATAATCATAGGGGAAATAGTTGACCATTTCCTCGGTCCGCACCGCCGCCGGTTGCGGCAGCAAATTGCGGTTGAGCGACCCGCGGACGAACGAGTAGGAGGCGGTGTCGACGTCGATCGAGAAGGTCGAGACGGGCTCCTCGCGGGCGACCTTGAACGGGTTTTGCGTAACCGTGGTGAACCGGTCGCGGCCGACGTCGTGATAGGCGGGGGGCAGCGGCATGCCGCGCTCGGCGGCAAAGCGCTGCATCACGCCGCCGACCGCCACGGCTGGCGGCGGAGGTGGCACGGCGGGCGACGGCGCGACCATGTCGACGATCGAGGCCTCGCTGCTCTTGTCGATCGCTTCCGCTCCGGCTTCATCGACACGCTGACCGGTGACGATAATTTCGGAGGCGTTTTCCGCCCGCCGATCGACCAGCGATTTGCCGCATGACGCGACGAGCATGGCCGCCATCCCGGCGGTGAGTAGGTAATGACTGCGGGGCATCGATAGTCTCCCTGAAACTGCGGCGCACGATCGTCCGCATGAAACTGGGACGCGCCGGCCCGGGAAATCCTTGGAAAATAATTTTGGGCGGATCAGCCGCCCCCGATCATCCGCCGCACCTCGTGCATCCGCCACGAGACGGTCGCTTCGGCGATACCCAGCACTGCGGCCGCTTCGGCGTGGGTCATCTGCTGCCCGGCGGCGAGGACGGCGGCATCGCGCAGCGCCGGCTTGAGCCGCGCAATCGCGCTTTCGATCCAGATCGCGTCATATTGGTCGCGGCCGTCGGGCGGGCGCGACAGCCCGGCGAGCACCACCAGCCGGTCGACCATCCCGCCGAACGAGCGCCGCCGCCGGCGGAA
>NZ_JANMWY010000224.1:0-2840 GCF_031380695.1 Sphingomonas sp.
CGAGCGGCTGACAACCAAATACGACTTTGCGCGATTGCTAAATTGTGGCGCAGCCGCGATCCTCCAGTTGAACCTGGGGCGCGTCGGCGGACTACTCGAAGCCAAGAAGATCGCCGGAATGGCCGAAGTCCATCACGCACAGATCGCCCCCCATCTTTACTGCGGCCCAGTGGTCGGCGCGGCCAACATCCAGCTCGCCACCTGCTCGCCCAACTTTCTGATTCTTGAGGGAATCGAGCAGTGGGACGGCTTTCATGCCGAGATTCTGAAGACGCCGATCCGTTGGGAAGCAGGCTATGTTATGTCACCGACTGAGCCCGGACTGGGGGTCGAGCTCGATGAGGACGTCGCGGCGCGGCACCCGTACACGGGCACCATATTGCATCTCGACATGACGGGGCACCCCGTCGGCTGATGGAAATTTTCGACTATGTAGTTGTCGGCGCGGGGACCGCGGGATGCGTGCTGGCCAGTCGCCTGTCGGAAGATGGCACGGCGACGGTCCTGTTGCTCGAGGCGGGAGGAAGTGACCGTTCAATTTGGATCCAGCTGCCGATCGGCTATGGCCGTACCTATTTCGACAAGCGCATCAACTGGATGTACGACAGCGAGCCTATTGCCGGATTGAACGGGCGGAGCAGCTACTGGCCGCGCGGCAAGGTAATCGGCGGATCGGGTTCGATCAACGCCATGGTCTATGTCCGTGGCCAGCCGCGTGACTTCGACCACTGGAAGACAATCGGCAACGTGGGGTGGGGGTGGAACGATGTCCTGCCCTATTTTCGAAAGTCGGAAACATATCAGCACGGGCAGTGCGCGACTCATGGCGGCGATGGCCCGATGCACGTCAGCGACATCAGCGCGCACGCGCATCCGTTGTGCGAGCGGTTTATAGAAACGGCGCAGGCCCTGGGGTTCGAACGCAATCCCGACCTCAACGCGCCGCCTTACGACGGGATCGGCATCTACCCCATCAACACGCACCGGGGCCGGCGGGCGTCGAGCGCCAACGCCTTCCTGCGGCCAGCCCTGCGGCGGCAGAATTTGGAACTGCGAACGGGCGCGCATGCCACGCGGATCCTGTTTGAGGGGCGGCGGGCGATCGGTGTCCGCTATCGGCGCGACGGTCACGAGAGTGAGGTCCGCGCGAACCGCGAAATCATTCTGGCCGGCGGGGCAATCAATTCGCCACAACTGCTGCAATTGTCGGGGGTGGGCGATCCAGCGCTGCTGATGCCGCTCGGGGTAGACGTGGTCCACAGCCTGCCTGCCGTCGGCGAGAATCTGCAGGACCATCTCGCGGTATCCTATTTCTACAAGTCGCGGCTGGCGACACTCAACGACGAGTTGCGGCCGCTGCTGGGCAAGCTCAGGGCAGGGCTGCGCTACGCGCGCGATCGGGGCGGTCCGCTGTCGATGAGCGTCAACCAGGGGGGCGGGTTCGTCCGCAGCCACGTAGACGAGCCGCACGTCGACCTTCAGCTTTATTTCAGCCCGGTGAGCTATACCCAAACCCCCCTGTCAGCGCGCAAGCTGCTCAATCCGGACCCTTTTTCCGCCTTCCTGCTGTCGTTCAATAGCTGCCGACCGACGAGCCGAGGGTCCATTAGAATCGCATCGACCAACGCGTTCTCGCCGCCCGGTATTCAGCCAAATTATCTTTCGACCGAGCACGATGTCGCCGGGGCACTCGTCGGCTGCCGCCTGCTCCGTATGCTGGCACGGACGGCACCGCTGGCGGATATCATCACCGAAGAATTGATCCCGGGTCGTGCGGTCGGCGATGACGCCGAGGCGCTGATGGCTGATTTTCGAGCGCGCGCGGACACCGTTTATCATCCGACCAGCAGCTGCGCGATGGGGCCTAATCCGCACACGTCGGTGGTCGACGCCCGGCTTCGCGTTCACGGAATTTCCGGTCTGCGGGTCGTCGACGCGTCCATCTTTCCGACGATCACTTCGGGCAACACCAACGCGCCGACGGTGATGGTCGCGGAGAAGGGTGCGGCAATGATTATCGAGGATGCGCGAAGTCGCTGACGCGCTTCAACCGCGAGTTAATTTCTTTTACCAGTGCCGCCCGGTACTGGTACAGTTGCGTGAGACTCGACGCCGGGAGGGCAGGCTAGATTGGCCAACACGATCGATCTGTCTGCGCTGCCGCCGCTGAAGGCGCTGCGCGGTTTCGAAGCCGCGACGAGGCACCAGAGCATCCGCAACGCTGCTGACGAACTATGCCTCACGCATCCCGCGGTCAGCCATCAGGTGAGATTGATCGAGCAGGCGCTCGGGGTCGAACTGTTCGAACAGGATGGGCGGCATATCGCGTCGACCCAGGAGGGGCGGATCCTTTATCCTTACGTCCGCGCCGCATTCGAATCACTACTCGAGGGGGTAGAGGCGGTCCAGCGCAATGCGGTCGATAAGCCGTTGCGCGTGCAAACCTATGTCACCGCGTCGATCCGCTGGCTGGCCCGGCGGGTACCACGATTTATCGCCGACCATCCCGAGGTCAAGGTCACGCTGAGCACGTGCGCGGTCGAATGGGAATTCGACGACGTCCACGCCGATGTCGGCCTGGTCTATTGCGAGATACCACCCAATCCCAAATATCATTGGGTGCCATTGTTCGAATATAGCCTGTTCCCGGTGTGCAGCCCGGAGGTAGCCGCGCGACTGGGCGCGGCGCCAACGGCGGCCGACCTGCTCGCCCAACCTCTGGTTGCGATTTATACCGAGGTGCGAAACTGGAAGAGCTGGTTTGAATCGGCCGACGTCGCTTTCGATCCGGCGTCGCCTTTCCTGGTCGTGGATACGCTTGCGGTCGCGCTCGAAATGGC
>NZ_JANMWY010000252.1:0-1665 GCF_031380695.1 Sphingomonas sp.
GCGGCTGCATTCTTCGCAGTTGCAGCAGAGCCTTCGCGATCGCAGAAGGAGTGGGCCGTTCACACGGCATCCTCTCCTGAAAACTTTTCAATGGCCCTTCTTCGGAAGGGCCTTTTTTTTGGTGGCCTGGAACTCGTTTGCGCTCTACATGTTGCAGTGCACAATGGGGATCAGATGCGCAGACTGCCGCCGTTAGGCGCGATTCAGGCGTTTGTTCACGTCGGCCGGCTGGGCTCGCTCAAGGCCGCGGCGGAATCGCTCGCGCTGTCGCCGCCAGCCTTGACGCGGCGAATCCAGTCACTTGAACAGTTTATCGGTACGACGCTGCTTGATCGCCAGCATAACAGCGTGTTGCTCAATGAGAACGGGCAAAGCCTGCTCGCCGAACTGGCCCCCAATATCGATGCGCTGAGCGCGGCGATCGAGCGGGCAAGCGCGCCAACCAGGGAAATCCGCCTGCGGGTCGCGGTGCCGTCGCTGTTCGGGTCGCAAAATCTGGTGCCGGCGCTGCGTTCGCTGCGCGATCATCACCCGAACATCAGCGTTGACCTGGAGACCGGGGGCAACCGTCTCGGTCGGCTCGACGAAGGCCTCGACGCGGCCATCGTCATCGCCCGCGACATCGATCCGCGCTATTATTCGCGGCTGCTGAAGCGCGACGTGATCATGGCGGTCGCCTCGCGTGATTATGCCGAGGGCCCCGAGGCGTTGACCGGCCCGGCTGGGCTGTCAGGCGTCCCGGTGCTTCTTCATCGCGACATGCCCGACAATTTCACGGCCTGGTGCGACGCGGTCGGGATCGGCCCGGTGTCGCCGACGACGATCAACTATTACGACAGCGGTCAGATGATCCTCGACGCGGCCGCCGAGCGGATGGGGGTCGCCTTCATGATGCGCAGCCACTTGGCGGGGTCGCACGACGACCGGCTAATTCAGCTGTTCGCGCAAACCGTGCCCAGTCCGTACAGCTATTGGTTCGCCTGTACCCCGGCGGGGATGGCGCGGCCGGCGGTGAGCCAGTTCCACGACTGGCTGTTCGACCGCATGCCGCTCGACGAGGCGGCGTGACGCATAAAAACGGGTCGACCGACTCTTCACTTGGCGTTCAGGTGGGCGGTCGCATCGGGGGGGCGGGTTTTCGCCCGGAGGTACAGATGATCAGCCCGACGCCCCTGCCGACCGATCCAATCGAGGATGTCGACTATGCGCTGCGGCGTGCGGAGGAGGAATCGATCGCCGCAGTCCGCGCGACCGACCCGCGCGTCGAGAAGAGCCACGCAGGGCTGGCGGCGCTTTACACCGACCGGTCGTTGCGGCTCATTGGGGAGACGGACGAGCGCGGGCCGGGTCAGGGCAAGTAGTAGTCAGACGAGTGTCGGCCGACATTTGACTTGACGTTGGGCCGAGTGCAACGTCGCCCCTCATTCTTTCAAGGGGTTGCGATGCGCACGAGATTAGTGGCTCTGCTGGTTGCGTCAACGATGATGGCGACGGGATCGGCCGCGCTGGCCACCCCGGCCGAGGATGCCACCGCTGCCGTCACCTCGGTACTCGACAAGTTCGCAACGGGCGATATCAACGCCTTTTTCGCGGCGCATCGCGACGGGGCGCTGATCGTCGATGAGTTCGCGCCCTATGTCTGGGGCGGACCGCAATCGGTCCAGC
>NZ_JANMWY010000253.1:0-9460 GCF_031380695.1 Sphingomonas sp.
AGGATGCCGAGCAGCGTCATCAGCCCGGTCGCATAGGCATAGACCCCGGTCGTCACCGCGCGATGGGTCGACAGTGCACCCTTGGCTTCGCCGGTCGATCCGGAGGTGAACAGGATGGTCGCGGGATCGTCGGGATCGACCGTGGGAAGGAGTGCCATTCCCGCACCGGCCAGCAACGGGGCAAGCGCCTCATCGAGACGCTGTTCGATCGGCAGGGTTACGATGCTCCATGCGCCGGGCGCAGCGGCGATCCGCGCGGCGCGGGGGGCGTCGGCGATGGCCAGCACCGGTTCGGTCAGGCGCAGCGCGTGGGCGAGTTCCTCCGCCTGCCACCAGCCGTTGATCAGCGTCGCGATTCCGCCTGCTTTCAGCACGGCCATGTAGGTCACGACCCAGGCCGGGCAGTTGCGCATGGCGATGGCGACGCGATCCCCCTTGGCAACGCCGCGCGCGACCAGCGCCGGGGCGAGTCGGTCGGCCCAGCTGTTCAGTTCGGCAAACGTCAGCCGCTCGTCACCCGCGACCAGCGCCTCGACCGCGCCGTTCAGCGCGCAGAAGGCATCGAAGAACCCCGGCAGGGTCGCCGGGAAGTTCGCCACGATCGCCTGCCCTCGATCATCGCGATCGATGATAATTCTTCCGCCGGGGCCGATGACCTCGGCGAGGGACTCGTCGAATTTTCGATCGAGATCGGAACGCATGCATCACTCCTTTGCCTTTGAAGGCCGCCACCTTATGAGGCGGCAACGCCGGAGGGGGAAGCCCATGTATGAAGTCGCGAGCCAGGCCATTTCGTGGAATGACCTGCACTTGTCGCCGGTGGCGCTCGATCTCGGCTTCTTTCAGCTGCGCTGGTACAGCCTGGCCTATCTCGCCGGCATCTTCGCGGCCTATTTTTATCTGCTCAAGCTGATTGCCCAGCCCGGTGCGCCGATGGCCCGTCGCCACGCCGACGACTTCATCTATTATGCCTCGCTCGGCATCATTCTCGGCGGCCGGGTCGGCTATATCCTGTTCTACAACTTCGGCTATTATCTCTCCCACCCGCTCGACATGCTCAAGCTGTGGGACGGCGGGATGAGCTTCCACGGCGGCGTGCTCGGGGTCACCCTCGGCATCCTTTACCTCGCCCGCAAGAACGGTCTCAACTGGCTGCGCATCCACGACTATGCCGCCTGCTGCGTGCCGCCGGGCCTGTTCTTCGGCAGACTGGCGAATTTCGTGAACCACGAACTATGGGGTGCGCCGACCAACGTGCGGTGGGCGATCCGCTTTCCCGAGACGATCGCCGGCATGACCGTCCTCGGCCCGCCGCGCCACCCCAGCCAGCTCTATGAAGCGGCGCTCGAGGGGCTGCTGCTGTTCGCCATCCTGTGGTGGATGTTCTGGAAAACCCAGGCTCGCTACGAGCCGGGCAAGCTCGTCGGCGCGTTCATCTTCTTCTACGGCATCTTCCGCTTCGGTATCGAATATATCCGCGAGCCCGACGCCCAGCTGTCGCATTTCGCCCAGGCGACCGGCCTCCATATGGGCCAATGGCTGTCGCTGCCGATGATCCTGGGCGGCCTC
This sequence comes from Sphingomonas sp., assembly GCF_031380695.1. Taxonomy (GTDB): domain Bacteria; phylum Pseudomonadota; class Alphaproteobacteria; order Sphingomonadales; family Sphingomonadaceae; genus Sphingomicrobium. The sequence goes on from NZ_JANMWY010000253.1 coordinate 1,570, forward strand.
TACCTGATACTGACCGCGAAGAAGCGCCGCGTGCGGGTCGAGCCGACCTTCGGGACGGCCAGCGTCGCGTAGGGCCGTGACCAGCCTCGCCGAACGGCTGCGCGCGCGGATCGCTGCCGAGGGTCCGATCGGGATCGACGACTATATGGCCGAAGCCAATAACCATTATTACTCGACCCGCGATCCGCTCGGCGTCGCGGGCGACTTCACCACCGCGCCGGAAATCAGCCAGATGTTCGGTGAGATGGTCGGCGCGGCGCTGGCCGATTGCTGGCTTCGCGCGGGGGCGCCCGACGACGCGATCTTCGCCGAGCTCGGTCCCGGTCGCGGTACTCTTGCCGCCGACGCGTTGCGGGTGATTCGCGGCGCGGGCTTTGTGGGGGAGGTGCATCTGGTCGAGACCAGCCCATTACTCCGCGCAGCGCAGGCTCGGCTATTTCCCGGTGCGACATGGCACGACCGGATCGACATGCTCCCCGCCCGCCCCCTGCTCCTGGTTGCCAATGAATTTTTCGACGCGCTCTCGGTCTGCCAATGGATCGGACCAGAAGAGCGCCGCGTGACGATTGTCGACGACGACTTCTCCTTCACTGCCGACGGCCCGATCCGCGAAGACTCCCCGGCCCGCGATGCCGCCGCCGCCGACCTCGCCCGCCACCTCGCCAGGGACGGCGGCGTCGCGCTGATCGTCGACTATGGCCATGATGGAGCCGGGGCGGGGGACACGCTGCAGGCCGTCCGCGCGCACGACTATGCCAACCCGCTCGCCGACCCCGGCGAACAGGACATCACTGCCCACGTCGATTTCGCCGCTTTCGCCCGCGCCGCCGGGAGCGTAGGCGCGTCGGTCTCGCCCCTCGTCAGCCAGGGCAGCTGGCTCGAACGGCTCGGCATCGCCGCGCGCGCCATGGCGCTGGCTGCCACCACTCCGCACCGCACCGCTGAGATCGCCGCTGCCCGCCGCCGCCTGTGCGACGCGGCCGAGATGGGCGAGCTATTTAAGGTAATCGCCCTTCGGTCGCCCGCCTGGCCCGAACCCGCCGGATTTCGCGCATGACCATGATCCTGACCGACGCAGCCCTTGCCGACGCACACGAGATCGCCGACCTGTTCGGCGTCAGCTTCACCGAGACTTTTGGTCATCTCTACGCGCCGTCCGATCTCGCCCTGTTCCTCGCCGGCAAGACTGCGGCGGACTTCGCGCACGAACTGGCCGATCCCAGCTTCCACTTCCAATTCGCCCGGGACTCGACCGGGGCGGCGGTCGGTTTCGTCAAGCTGGGTCCGCCTGACTTCCCGATCGCAAGTCCGCCGGATACGATCGAGCTTCGCCAGATTTACGTGCTCGAACGGACCACCGGGCAGGGCATCGGCGCCAGTCTGATGGATTGGGCCACGGATCGCGCCCGGGGCGTCGGCGCGCGTCACCTTCAGCTCAGCGTCTACATCGACAATCATCGCGCTCGCCGGTTCTACGAAAAGCGCGGCTACGTCAGAATCGCTTCCTACCGGTTCATGGTCGGCAACCATGCCGACGAGGATATCATCATGCGCGTCGCGCTATGACCGTCGAGGTGAACCGCGCCGCGCTGCTCGACGGCATCCCGCACGGCTTCCTCGGCCGGCGCGGCGGCGTGTCGACCGGGCTCGTCGCCGGGCTCAACGTCGGCACCGGAAGCGGCGACGATCCCGCCGCGATCGCCCGCAACGTCGCGCTGGCGAGCGAGGCCGTCCTTTCCGGCGCAGCGCTCGCCCGCGTCTATCAAATCCATTCCGCCACCGCCGTCATCGCCGAACCCTGGCCGATGGATGCGCGGCCCCAGGCCGATGCCCTGGTCACCGACCGGCCCGGCTTGCTGCTTGGGATCGTCACCGCCGACTGCGCCCCGGTCCTCCTCGCCGACCGGGAAGCGGGCGTGATCGGCGCGGCCCACGCCGGCTGGCGCGGCGCGATCGACGGCGTCACCGATGCTGCCATCGCCGCAATGGAAGGCCTCGGTGCCCGCCGCGAGTACATCGTCGCCGCTGTCGGCCCGTGCATTGCGGAGGCCAGTTATGAGGTCGACGAAGGGTTTCAGGCCCGCTTCTTCGCCGCCGATCCCGCCAATGACCGTTTCTTCGCCGACGGTCCGCGCGGTCGCCCGCACTTCGATCTCGAAGCCTATGTCGTCGCTCGCCTCGCCGCCGCCGGTCTCGCCCGGGTCGAAGCGCTCGGGCTGGACACTTATGCCGACCCCGACCGTTTCTTCAGCTTCCGCCGCGCCACCCATCGCGGCGAGGCCGATTACGGCCGCCAATTCTCGTTGATCGGGCTGCCCACCTAGCCGAAACCGTGCCGCCCGGCTAAGAAGATGGTTACAGGAGAAACCAAGTGACCAGCGAAACGACCAGCCGCCGCCCCAAGACGCCGCGCACGACCATCGGCAACCACAAGCTCAGCCCGGCGACGCTGATGATGGGCCATGGCTATGACCCGACGCTGTCAGAAGGCTCGCTCAAGCCCCCCATCTTCCTCACCTCGACCTTCGTGTTCGAAAAGGCAGCCGACGGAAAACGCTTCTTCGAAACCATCACCGGCAAGCGCCAGGGCAGCAGCGACGGCCTCGTCTATTCGCGCTTCAACGGCCCCAACCAGGAGATCCTCGAGGATCGCCTGCGCCTGTGGGAAGAGGGCGAGGCGGCGCTGACCTTCTCCAGCGGCATGTCGGCCATCGCTACCCTGCTGTTCACCTTCGTTCGCCCGGGCGACGTCATCGTCCATTCGGGCCCGCTTTATGCCGCGACCGAGACGTTCATCGCCAAGATCCTCAGCCAGTTCGGCGTCACCTATGTCGACTTTCCCGCCGGCGCGACGCGCGCGGAGATCGACGCCGCGATGGTGAAGGCGAAGGCGCAAGGCAAGGTCGCGCTGATCTATCTCGAAAGCCCGGCCAACCCGACCAACGCGCTGGTCGATGTCGAAGCGGTCGCCGCCGCCCGCGCCGCCGCTTTCGGCCCGGACGAGCAGCCACCGATCGCGATCGACAACACCTTCCTCGGCCCGCTGTGGGCCAAGCCGATCGCGCAGGGCGCCGATATTTCGGTCTACAGCCTGACCAAATATGCCGGCGGGCACAGCGATCTCGTCGCCGGCGGGCTGGTCGGCAACAAGGCGCTGCTCGACCGCGTCCGCATGATGCGCAACACCATCGGCACGATCTGCGACCCCAACACCGCGTGGATGCTCCTGCGCAGCCTCGAGACGCTCGAATTGCGCATGGATCGCGCCGGCGAGAATGCGGTCAAGGTGTGCGACTATCTGCGGGGCCACGCCAAGGTCGAGCAGGTCGGCTATCTCGGCTTCCTCGAACCCGGATCACGCCAGGCCGACATTTACAACCGCCACTGCACCGGCGCCGGATCGACTTTCTCACTCTACCTGAAGGGCGGCGAGCGCGAGGCCTTCGCCTTCCTCGACGCGCTCCAGATCGCCCACCTCGCGGTCAGCCTCGGCGGCACCGAAACCCTCGCCAGCGCCCCCGCCGCGATGACCCATTTGTCGGTCCCTGAAGAGCGCAAGCAGGCGCTCGGCATCACCGACAATCTCGTCCGCATTTCGATCGGGGTGGAGAATGCCGACGACCTCATCGCCGATTTTGCGAATGCGCTGAACGCGGTTTAGCGCCAGTCCTCGATCCGCCAGCCGCGCGCTTCGGCCAGCGCGCGCAGCTGGCGGCTGGGGTTTACCGCCACCGCTTCCCCGGCCCACTCGAACACCGGCGCATCGCTGTGATGATCGGAGTAGAACCGCACCTCCGCGCCGTCCGCCGCCAGCCCCTGCTCGGCAAGCCACGCGCCGATCATCCGCTTCTTCGCCGGGCCATAGCAATTCTCGCCGTCGATCCGCGCGATCAGCCGCCCGTCGGCCGCGCGCACCGATCGCGTCGCGATGACATCGTCGAACCCCAGCCGCTCGGCGATCGACTTCGCGTAAAGCGCATAGCTCGCCGTCGCCAGCACCAGCCGGCGTCCCTCGGCGCGATCGGCAGCGATCGCGCGCACCGCCCCCGGCTGGATATTTCCGCGCAAGGTCCGTTCTGCAAATGCCTCAACCACCGGCGACAGCTCCTCGTCGCTTAGCGCCGCGCCCAGCATCAGCCGATGGTTGATCTCTTTCAGCCGCGACCGGTCGATCGCCTTCAACCCATAGGCCGCCATCGATCCGACCACCGCCGGGGCCAGCGCTAGCCGCCAGGGCGCCCGCATCCGCGCCGCGTGCAGCAGGAACGGTGTGTAGGTCGCGTTGCGCGTCACCGTCCGATCCATGTCGTAGATGGCGAGGCGGCTCACCCGCGTTCCTTCAGGATGCGCTCGACCAGCACCAGGTCGACCGGCTTGTCGACGTCGACGCAGGTCAGCGGGTCGCTCATCACCACCGCCCGCAGCGTCAGCCCCAGCGTGCGCCCAATCGCCGCCAGCGACTGGTCGATCGTCCGCACCCTGAGCCCCGCCCCCAGCAGCAGCGCCGGCCCGAATGCGAACAGCATCCGCCAGCCCTTCTTGCGATCCTGCTCGACCGTCCGCCACAGACCGACCACGCGCACTGCGGCAGGCGATCCGAACGCAAACAGGTTCGCGCCCGAATAAGCCCCGCCGCGAAACCCGATCCACGTTCGCTTCGATCCCGGCAGTCGCGCGTCCAGCGCGCGCCGCTCGACGACGCCCACCGCCAGGTCGGTCCCCGTCGCCGCCGCGCAAAATTCCGTGATCATCGCCGCATCGAGCAAGGCGTGGTCGGCGGTCGTCACGAGCAACGGAAAGTGCGTCGCCGGATCGGCCAGCAACCCCTCGATCGTCGCCGCGATCGTCCCGCTCGATCGCTCGACCGACAGGCGCGGGTCGCTCGGCAGCACCGCCGCAATCGCGTCGCGTTCCTGCGCCAGCACCCGCACCGTCGCGATTTCCGCAGCGTCGAGCAACGCGCGCACCGGCCGTACGACCATTGGCTCACCCGCCACCGGGATCAGCGGCTTCAATGCGACCCCGTTGGCCAGCGCGAAGGAATCGCCGCCCGGCCGCGATCCGGCCAGCAGGATCGCCGTCCATCGCGCCGCGACGGGCACCGGGGGAACGCTTGTCATGGCGGAGCGCTATAGTTGTATCGGGGCAGCGGGGAAGGGGCGGTCACGCTCGGCCCTTGCCGCCCACGCTGATTTCGAGCACTCTTTAATTTCCATGGCCGTGACCGACCTTAATCCCTCCGACAATGACCAGTCGTTCCGGTGCACCGGGGCGCTGACGATCGGTCGCGCCGGATCGACCCAGCGCGAACTCGACGCGATGCCCGACGGCATGACCATCGACCTCGCCGGGGTAGATCGGATGGACACGGTCGGTGCCTGGCTGATCCACCGCACCCAGCGCGACCGCGGCGCGCATATCGTCGGCGAGAGCGCGGCGGTGAAGGCGCTGCTGGAACAGGTCGCCGCTGCCGACCATCCGGTCCAGGTCCGCCCCGACCTGCGCCCCGCCCCCACCCGGGCGCTGGCCGAACTCGGCACCTGGACGGTCGAGGTCGGCCAGACGCTATTCGGGCTGCTCGGCTTCTTCGGCGCGACGCTGGTTGGCTTCGGCAATGTCATCCGTCGGCCCAAGCGCTTCCGGATGAATGCCGTCGTCTCCTCGTTCGACGCGGTCGGCGTGCGGGCGCTCGGCATCATTGGGCTGATGAGCTTCCTCATCGGCGTCGTCATCGGCCAGCAGGGCGCGGTCCAGCTCCAGCAGTTCGGCGCCGAGGTCTATACCATCAACCTCATCGGCCGCCTGACGGTGCGCGAATTGGGGCCGCTGATGACCGCGATCATGGTCGCCGGCCGCTCCGGCTCGGCCTTCGCCGCGCAGATCGGGACGATGAAGATCACCGAGGAAATCGACGCGATGCGGACGATCGGCGTGTCGCCGGTCGAGGCCTTGGTCGTGCCGCGCATGCTCGCCACCGTGCTGATGATGCCGTTGCTGTCGTTCTTCTCGATGCTCACCGCGATCATCGGCGGCGGGGTCTTCTGCTGGGTCAGCCTCAAGATCACGCCAGCCACCTACGCCATGCGGATCAGTGAAGTTGTTCCGCTCCACGACCTCGACGTCGGCCTGATCAAATCCTTAGTCTTCGGCTTCATCATCGCGCTCGGCGGCTGTTTCCAGGGTATGCTGGTCGAGGGCAATTCGGAGGAGGTCGGGCGACGCACGACCAATGCCGTTGTCCAGTCGATCTTCATGGTCATCGTCCTCGACGCCGTCTTCGCGGTCTTCTTCAGCAGCATCGGCTGGCTGTGAGCGACGAGATCATCATTACCGTGCGCGGGCTGAAGAATAGCTTCGGCGAGCAGATCATCCACGAGGGTCTCGATCTCGACGTGCGGCGCGGCGAGATTCTCGGCGTGGTCGGCGGGTCGGGTACCGGCAAATCGGTCCTGATGCGCTCGATCATCGGGCTTCAGCACCCCGTGGCTGGCGAGATCGAGGTGCTCGGCGAGAATATGATCGGGCGGTCGGAGGACGAGGCGAAGAACATCCGCCGGCGCTGGGGAATCCTGTTCCAGAACGGCGCGCTGTTCTCGACGCTGACCGTGGCCGAGAATGTCGAAGTGCCGATCCGCGAATATTTCCCGTTCATCAAGCCGCCGCTGCTCGACGAGATCGCCGGCTATAAGATTGCGATGAGCGGCCTCGACGAGAGCGCCGGGCCGAAATTCCCGTCGGAGCTGTCGGGCGGGATGCGCAAGCGCGCCGGCCTCGCCCGCGCCCTCGCGCTCGATCCCGAGCTGCTGTTCCTCGACGAGCCGACCGCCGGGCTCGACCCGATCGGCGCGGCGGCCTTCGACGAGCTCATCAAGGGCCTGCAGAAACAGCTCGACCTGACGGTGTTCCTGATCACCCACGACCTCGACACGCTCTACGCGATCTGCGACCGGGTGGCGGTGATCGCCGATCAAAAGATCATCGCGGTGGGAACGATCGCGGAGTTGCTGGCTTTGGATCATCCTTGGATCCAGGAATATTTCAACGGGCCACGCGGTCGTGCGGCGGCTCATCACGGCGATGCTAGCCATGACTCGAGTAACGCGGCATCGGACAACAGGGGGCAGGCCGTTGAGCGGACTTCGTAAGCGCTGATGGAGACACGTTCCAACCATGTGCTGGTCGGCACCATCGTGCTCGCGCTGCTCGTCGGCGTGCTATTGTTCTTCGTGTGGCTCGCCGGGCTTTCGACCAAGGCCAGCAATTGCTTCGACATCTATTTCAGCCAGGGCGTCGGCGGGATCAGCAAGGGAACGCAGGTCAATTATTCCGGCGTCCCGGTCGGCGAGGTCGAGAAGATCGCGCTGCTGCCCAACCGCCCCGAATTCGTGTGGGTGCGGATCAAGGTCGACGGCGACGCGCCGGTCCTCCAGGGTACTACGGCCCAGATCAAGGGCGTCGGCTTCACCGGTGCCAGCGAAATCTCGCTCGACGGCGCGGTCAAGGGCGGCAAGGCGATCGACCAGGCCGGGCCTCAAGGCTGCCCGGTCATCCCGTCAGGCTCGGGCGGGCTCGGCGCGCTGCTCAACTCGGCGCCGGAACTGCTCAACCGCATCCAGCGGCTGACCGAACGGCTGACCGAATTGCTCAGCGACAAGAACCAGAATTCGATCGCGGACATCCTCGACAATCTCGACAAGACCAGCAAGGTCCTCGCCGACCGCTCGCCCGACCTCGCCAATGCCATCGGCGAAGCCCAGGTCGCGGCAAAGAATGCCGGACTCGCGGCGCAGCGCGTCGGCATCCTCGCCGACAGCACCAATCGGCTGGTTAACGAGCAGGGCAAGCCGGCCGCCGAAGACCTGCGCAAGGCGATCGCCTCGGTCCAGAAGGC
>NZ_JANMWY010000307.1:0-8162 GCF_031380695.1 Sphingomonas sp.
GCGACGGCGCCTTGGCCGCGGCCTGCAGCATCAGGCCTGTGCTCGGAATCCCGGGGATCGCCGCCAGATCGGCAAAGCGCATCTCGCCCGGCCGGAACGACCGCATGTCGCGCGCCCAAGCGACGAGCGTCTGGGACAGCAGCGCGTCCGCTTTCGCCAGGTCGCGCGGATTGCCGCCGAGCGCGCCGCGCATTGCCCCTTCCAGCTTGCCCGTTTGATAGGCCTTGGGGTCGAGACCATCGATCTTCGTCTCGCGCACCAAGTCGATCAGCTGCCGCGCCTCGGGCTTTAATTGCCCAGCGGCGTCGATCCACAGCGGCGCATGCCCCGGCTGCCACGCCGCGACCTCGCTCTGGGCGGCGCGGTAGCTCGGCGAGGACCTGGCCAACGCCGGGCCCGGGCTTAGCGCCAGCGCGATCGCCATGCCCCGAACGGCGAACGCCGACCCCCACCGGGGACCGGCGCTGCACTTGCTCACTCCACTCGCCATAAGGCTCGGCCTAGAGCCTGATCGTCTAAGGTGAAAGCGCTTTGCTCTTTCGCTGATGGCGTGAATCAGGCTCTCATCATAAGTTCAGCCGCGCTCCCCGCGGGCGACGGGGGGTGGCGGCATGGTGGTTGGCGCAGGGCCATCGGTCGACATCGCCTGCGGTGCGCCCGGATAATATTGCCCGTTCTGGACATAGCCGTCCACCTGGCCGTCACCATTATTATCGGACCACACTGCGCCAGGAACCCCCCCGACCGCGCCGCCGAGCACCGCACCGCTCGCGACGCCCACAGCCGGGCTCATCGCACCGGGTGCTGCGGCAGCAACCCGCCGCGACATCGGGTCATAGCCCGCCGGCGTACCGACATAATATTGCCCGTTCTGGACGTAGCCATCGACCACGCCGTCGTTATTCTGGTCGGCCCAGACCGCGTTGGTAATGCCACCGATCGCGCCGCCAACCAGCGGGCTCTCGACGGCGGGCGCAGGCGCGGCCATTGCCATCCCGCTCATCGGTGCCGGGGCCGGGGCCGGGGCGGTTTGCCCGCTCGCACCGGCGGACAGGCTGGCTGTGCCGGCCAGCAGGGCAGTGGTGAAAATCTTGGTCATGCTCTTCTCCTGTCGGTGATTATCACGCGTTCGGCACCGGCCGCGACATCACTCGGCCACGACTGATGGTTACAGTCCGGCAACGACATCAAACAGCCTTCGTTCCGTGCCTAGCCTGTTATCCGTCGCATGCTCCGCTCGCGTCGCCGCTTGCGATGATCGGGCGGCGTGCTAGGTTGCGTGCAGGGGAGATCAGCATGGCCACGACCGCGCCCGAGGGTGGGAGGACCGCACCCGGCGGAACGGCGCGGCTTGGTGGGTGGAAGCCGCTGACCCTGCTCCTCACGCTGCTCGTCCTGCTCAACTATGTCGATCGGGGCGCGCTCGGCATCGCCGCGCCCGGGCTCAAGGATGAGTTCCATCTTTCCGCGCTCCAGTTCGGCGTTGCCTTGTCTGCCTTCGCCTGGGTCTATGCCCCCGCCCAGTTCGCGGTCGGCTGGCTGAGCGATCGCTTCTGCGTCTATCGACTGGTCGCGGTCGGCCTCGCCATCTGGGCGGTCAGCACCATGCTGACCGCGACGGCAACCGGGCTGGCGATGCTGGTCGCGCTCCGCATCGGCCTGGGGATCGGCGAGGGCGTCGCCTTCCCCTCGATTTCCAAGATGATCGCCGCCCATGTGCCGCAGGAGCGGCGCGGGCTCGCCAATGCCTGGGTCGCCGCCGCGCTCGCCGCCGGTCCGGCGCTCGGGACGCTGGCCGGGGGACACATCCTCAATGACTATGGCTGGCGGGCGATCTTCCTGATCTTCGGTGCGATAACCCTGCTGTGGTTGATGCCGTGGCATTTTGTCTCGCGCACGCATTGGCATGTCGCCGGCCAGCACCGTGAGCCGAGCGTGGCGATGCGCGACATCCTCCGCCGCCGCGCCGTGTGGACGATGGGCATCGGCCATTTCTGCAACACCTACGCCTTCTTCTTCCTGCTCGCCTGGCTGCCGCTTTTCCTCGTCAAACAGCGCGGGCTCAGCATCCTGGAGATGACCGGCATCACAACCAGCGTGTTCGCGCTGCAGGCGGTGTGCGCCCTGCTGTGGGGCTGGCTCTCGGACCGGCTGGTCCACGCCGGTCATGACGAGGGTCGACTGCGCAAGGCCTTCATCGCCGCCTCGCTGACGTGCAGCGCAATTGCCGTTCTCGGCCTCTCGCAGGCCGATACCACCGCTTCAATCGAAGGCTGGCTGCTTCTCGCCGGGGCTGGCGCCGGACCGGCGGGAACCCAGCCCTACGCTATCGCGCAGATCTTCGCCGGCCGCCGCGCCTCAGGCAGTTGGGTCGGGGCGGTGAACGGCATCGGCAACACCTCGGGGATCGTTGGCCCGCTGATCACCGGGGCCATCGTCGACCGCACCGGCAGCTACGTCGCCGCATTCCTCCTCGCCGCCGGCATATCCGCGTTTGGCGCCCTGTGGTGGCTGTTCGCGGTCCCGAAGGTGGAGCCGGTCGCAGCGTTTCACTAGGCCGACGCGCGCTGCTATAAGCGGCGCATGAAGGCCACCATTCTCCACAACCCCGCCTGCGGCACGTCGCGCAAGACGCTCGCGCTGCTCGACGAGGCCGGCGCGGACGTCACCGTCATCGAATATCTCAAGACCCCGCCGACCCGCGCCGAGTTGCAGCGCCTCTACGCCCGCGCTGGCATCACTGCCCGCGACGGCCTGCGCGCCAAGGAAGCGCTCGCGACCACGCTGGGTCTGACGGAGGCAAGCGACGCGGCCATCCTCGACGCGATGATCGCCCACCCGATCCTGATCAACCGCCCGCTGGTCGAGACCGCCAAGGGCGTCGCGCTGTGCCGCCCGCAAGACGAGGTGCTGAAACTGCTGTGAGCGGGCTCGATCCGCATCTGCTGCTGCGCGGCTATGCGGCCGGGATCTTCCCCATGGCCGACAGCCGTCATGCCGGCGACATTTTCTGGGTCGAGCCACGCGCCCGCGCGATTCTCCCGCTCGACCGCTTCCGCCTCTCCCGCTCGCTCGCCAAGCGCGTCCGCTCGGACCGCTTTCGAATCTCCGTCGACACCGCGTTCCATCAGGTCGTCCTCGCCTGCGCCGAGCGCCACGAGACGTGGATCAACTCGACGATCGAGCGCGCGACGCTCGGCCTCCACGCCGCCGGCCATGCCCATTCGGTCGAGGTGTGGCATGGCGACGCGCTGGTCGGCGGACTCTATGGCGTGAAGCTGGGCGGCGCCTTCTTCGGCGAGAGCATGTTCAGCCGCGAGCGCGACGCGTCGAAGGTCGCGCTGGCGTGGCTCATCGCGCGGCTGCGAGCGGGGCGCTTCTCATTGCTCGACTGCCAGTTCATGACCGACCATCTCGCCTCGCTCGGGGCGGAGGTCGTCCCGCGTGACACCTATGTGGCGTTGCTCGGCTCGGCGCTCGGTACCGATTCGGTGGGAGTGGCTTCCGGTACAGCCAGCTCGTTGGCGACCGGCGCGGACTTCTTCGCGCTCGACCGCTTGGTGGGCGACGCGGCGGATGCAGGTGCCGCCGGAGCAGCCTCCGGCGCGCCCGGCCATTTCATCGTGCAGCTCTTGGGCCAGACATCGTAAACCGGATTCTCCACCGCGTTGAGCGACGGCGATTCCTTGTACAACCAGCCCGAGAAGACCCGGAACCAACGATGATCGGGCTGCTCGACGTCGAGCTGCAGGAATGCGCCGGTCAGCGGCGGCGATTCCCATGGCGCGGTCGTCTCGCATGCGCGCAGCCGAACCACCGCGTCGCGGATCTTGATCGCGTCGCCCGGCTTCATCGTCAGGTTGCGGACGATGCCGTTGCGCTTGTTGAGCAGGCCAATCACCGCGACCCGCTCGGCCATCGGCGTCTCGCCGACATATTGGGGTGGTGGACCGGCCTTGGCCGTGGCGGCGGCCTGTTCATTGCCCGGCGCGGCGCGATCGCACCCGGACAGGACGGCGACGGTTGCGGTCAGCAGAACGAGGGCGCGTGTCACGCCTATTCGGGCTTCCACGCCTGGTAATCGCCGGTCGCCGCGGGCCGCACGCCACCCCCGCCGAGCGATCCGCCCGGCTTATAGGCGGCGAAGGTTCCGGTCTGGTTAGGCAGCGGCGGCTGCTCGAACGGGCGACGCGGCGGCATCGCCTCGTCGGGCAGCGCGTCGATCGTGCCCTTCAGCCATGCCTGCCATATGGGCGGCACGCGGCTCCCGTCGTTATTGCCGTCGTAGATTACCCAGCGGCGGCTATCCTCGCCATTCTTGTGCTGGAAATAGAGGTTGCCGGCGGCATCCTTGCCGACCTGGCTGCCATGGCGGCGCGAGAAGAACGCGGTGCCGAAGGTCGCCCCGTTCCACCATGTCGCCGAGAAGAATTTGCCGAATAGTCCCATGCACCGCGCCTTTGCCCCGTTCGGCGGGCCGGTGCAACTGGCGCGATGGAATCTCAGCAAAGAACGGTGCCAGCAGCAAAACTGAAGAAGCGTCAGTGCGGCCAGCTGACCTTGTCGCCTGGCTCAATCCCCAACTCCGCTGCCCGTCCTCCGGCAATCTCCAGCACTGCCGTCACGGGCTCGCTCGCGCTGATCAGCGCCAGGCTCATCGGCCTTGCATTCGCCGCGATGTTGGCGATCTTGCCGTCGGCGCGGACGAAGACCAAGTCGAGCGGGATCAGCGTATTCTTCATCCAGAAGGTCGCCACTTCGGGCCGCGGCATCGGAAAGATCATTCCCGCATCGGGTGCGAGCTTGTCGCGAAACATCAGGCCGCGCTCCTGATCGGCGGGCGTCGCCGCAACTTCGACCACGAAGCGATAAACTTTGCCGTGACCGCTGACGGTCAACGGCAGCTGCGCCAGCCATGATGGGGCAGCGGCGGGCGGCGCGGCATTGGTGGCGGCGTCCGATGCCGCTGGCTGGCACCCCGCGAGCGCAGCGACCAGCATCGCGCCGGCCATCGTCAACCATCGTCGCCCGCTCAGCCCTCGAGCTCGACTGCGGTCAGCCCCTTGCGGCCTTGCGCGATGCGGGCGTGCATATGGTCGCCCGGCGTCAGGTCCGCGAACCCCGCCCGCCGCACCGTCTCCATATGGATGAACACGTCCCCACCCGCGCCTTCCAGCTCGACCAGAAACCCGTATCCCTTGACGCGATTGAACCATTTGACCTCCACCGGCACGAACGGGCCGGCATCTTCCGCCAGCATCTGCCGATCGGCCCTGTCCGCCGTCGGCATGGCCGCCCGCGGCTCCGAGGGCAAGGCTGTCGACAGGTCGATCGCCAGGATTTTCGTCGCCTGAAATCCGCGCTGCTGATGAGAACAGATGCATTCGATCGTCGCGCCCTCGGGCACCGATCGGCGGCCGTGCTCCTTCAACACGCTGAAGTGGATCAGGACGTCGCCGTCAACCGAATCGCTGATCAGGAATCCGAATCCCCGCGTCGCGTCAAACCATTTGATCGCGCCCGTGACGATTTCACCCTCGATCTCGACCGGGCCGGCGCCCGTGTCTTGCCTGCTGGAATCCAGTTCTTTTTCAGATGATTGACGAATCTGGGACATAATCGTCGCCTCATCCCCAGCGGGCAGCGGCTCATCGGCCTCGAGTTGCGATGAACGTTTCACCCCCGGACCATAACCCAGTTTGAGTTTTCATGAAACTAGCGTTAATTATAAGCCACGCAAATCTGCCAAATCTTCCGGGCTTGGGGTCCGACCCGGAGCCATTGCGACGATCGCCCGCGCCAGCGCAAAGCCGTGCCCGGCGCGAAGCATCCCGCCAATCGCCTTCTCTCGCTGCACGGGATCCAATGGCGCGGTGGCATAGGGTCCGACCCGCCGCTTGCGCGCCATCCTGAGCGCGGCATCGACCTTCCCCTGCTCGGCCAGGTCGCGCGCCGCTGCGCCGTCATCCTCGTTGATTCTGGCGGCGTGGAGCACCTGTCCGACGCGCCGCGCACCATAGCCGCGCCCGCCCAGCGCCCGCGCCTTCGACAAAGCGAACGCCGCATCGTCGACATAGCCGAACCCCGCCAGCCGCTCGGCGATTGCGACCGGGTTGGCCACCTGCTCGCCCTCCCACCCACGCTCGCGCACCTTGCGCCGCAGATAGTCGACCAGCTTGCCCTTCGACGTCGCGAACCGCCCGACATAATGCAGCGCCAGCTCGTCGAGCTTCGCCGCGGTGAGAGGGGGTCGCGGCCGGGGACCGGATCGGGGCGGCTTCACGCCTTGTTTGTGCCACACTCCATTCGCATTCACCATGCGCGTCGTAACGCATGCCGGGGAACGCCCGGTGCGCGGACCGGCCGGCCCCATTGATCAGGATGCCCCTGTGCTCGAAACCACCGCTTCCGACCTCGGTCCCGCCGGCGCGACCCCGACCTGGGACGACCTACCGCGCCGCATCTCGGACTTCACGACCTTGGGCGAAGCGCTCGATTACGCCGCTAAGGGTAAGCGCGGCATGAACTTCCACGACGCGCGCGGCACGCTTGACACCCCCTATCCCTATTCCGAGCTGCGCCGTGATGCGCTCGACCTGGCCCGCCGCTTCATGGCGCTCGGCCTGGTCCAAGGTGATCGCCTCGCGCTGGTGGCCGAGACCGGCAAGGAATTCGCCGCCTGTTTCTTCGGCGCGATCTACGCTGGGGTGTGGCCGGTGCCGTTGCCCCTGCCGACCAGCTTCGGCGGGCGTGATGCCTATGTCGAACAGCTCAAGGTCATGCTCGGCAGCAGCGACCCCAAGCTGTTCCTGTTCCCGCCCGAGCTCGCCGAATTCGCCGGCGAGGCAGCGACCGCGCTCGGCGTTCCCGCGCGCCAGTGGGATATGCTCGACGACATCGTCCCCAGCGAGCAACCCTTACCCGCGCAGGACCCCGACGAGATCGGCTACCTCCAGTACAGCAGCGGATCGACCCGCTTTCCCCATGGCGTCGCCGTCACCCATCGCTCGCTGCTGGCAAATTTACGCTCGCACGGCTTGGGCCTGGCGATGGGCAATGACGACCGCGTGATCAGCTGGCTGCCGTGGTACCATGACATGGGGCTCGTCGGCTGCATGCTCTCGCCGGTCGCCAACCAGCTGTCGGTCGACTATCTCAAGACCGAGGATTTCGCCCGCCGTCCGCTCGCCTGGCTCGACCTCATCACCCGCAATCCGGGGACGACGGTCAGCTATTCCCCCTCGTTCGGCTACGACATCTGCTCGCGCCGCCTGTCGAGCCTGACCCGCGTCGAAGACCGCTTCGACCTATCGCGCTGGCGCATCGCCGGTAACGGCGCCGACATGATCCGCCCCGACGTCATGCAGGCGTTCGTCGACGGTTTCGCCGACGCCGGGTTCAAGGCCAGCGCCTTCTGTCCCAGCTATGGCCTGGCCGAAGCGACGCTGGCGGTCTCGCTGATGCCGCCGGGCGAGGGCATCCGGCTCGAGTTGGTCGAGGAAAGCGAATTGTCCGGCGTCGGCACGCCCGCGCAGGAACGCCCGCGCCGCTATCGCGCGATCGTCAATTGCGGCCGCCCCGTCGATGGGATGGAGGTCGAGGTGCGCGACGGTGCGGGCGCGATTCTGCCCGACCGCGGCATCGGCAAGCTTTATTGTCGCGGCACCAGTGTCATGGTCGGCTATTTCCGCGATCAGGCATCGACCGACGCCTGCCTGACCGCCGACGGCTGGCTCGACACCGGCGACATGGGTTATCTCTCGGGCGGCTACATCTTCATCGTCGGCCGGGCGAAGGACATGATCATCATCAACGGCCGTAACCATTGGCCGCAGGACATCGAGTGGGCGGTCGAGCAGCTGCCCGGCTTCAAGTCCGGCGACATCGCCGCCTTCGCCATTACCGGAACCAGCGGCGAGGAAACCCCCGCCGTCCTGGTCCATTGCCGCATATCCGACCCGGGCGAGCGCGGCCGGCTGCGCGACGACATCCGCGAGCGCGTCCGCGCGATCACCGGCATCACCCCGGTGGTCGAGCTGGTCCCGCCGCGCACCCTGCCCCGCACCAGTTCGGGCAAGCTTTCCCGCACCAAGGCCCGCAACCTCTACCTGTCCGGCGAAATTACACCGTACGACATCGCGGCCTAGCGTCACCATTAGCCG
>NZ_JANMWY010000308.1:0-8540 GCF_031380695.1 Sphingomonas sp.
GCGCGACTGGATCAGGAACAGGCCGATCAGGATGACGACCGCGATCGGGATCACATACGGTTCCAGACCGGCCTCGACCGTGGTCAGTCCTTCGACCGCCGACAGCACCGAAATGGCCGGCGTGATCATGCTGTCACCATAGAATAGCGCCGTGGCGAAGACGCCGAGCAGGACGATCCCCTTGGCCCATTTGCGGGTGTCGGTGGTCGAACGGTTGATCAGGGCGAGCAGCGCGAGGCTGCCGCCCTCACCCTTGTTGTCGGCGCGCATGATGATGGTGACGTATTTCAACGATACTATGATCATCATCGACCAGAAGATCAGGCTGAGCACGCCATAAACGTGGAGCGCGTCGGGAACGAGCGTGTGATGGCCCGAAAAGGTCTCTCGGAAAGCGTAGATCGGCGAGGTGCCAATGTCGCCGAAGACGATCCCGATCGCCCCGACCGCCATTTTCGCCAGCGATCCCTGGGGGTGGCCGTGGTGCGTTTCCTCAGCAGATTCAGCGGCTGCCGCACCGGTGGAGCTGATCGTCATTGCCATTTGCGCCTAGCACCGCCCCCGCTGCCCCGCAATCGCGGGGGACAAAGTTGCAAACTGGCCCTATATCGCGCGCAACCCGTCATTTGAGAGAGACGAACCATGCGCGTCGGTGTGCCCAAGGAAATCAAGAACCACGAATATCGCGTCGGGCTGACCCCGGCCTCGGTCGGCGAACTGGTCCACGCCGGCCATGAAGTCGTGGTCGAGACAAACGCCGGCAAGGGCATCGATTTTTCGGACGCCGATTACGAGAAGGTCGGGGCGACGATCCTGCCCGACGCCGCGGCCGTTTTCGCGGCGGCCGACATGATCGTCAAGGTCAAGGAACCGCAGCCGGTCGAGATCGCGATGCTGGAACGGCGGCATTTGCTGTTCACCTACCTCCACCTCGCCGCCGACAAACCGCAGGCAGAAGGGCTGATGAAATCGGGCGCGACCTGCATCGCCTACGAGACGGTTACATCGCGCTCGGGCGCGCTGCCGTTGCTCAAGCCGATGAGCGAAGTCGCCGGGCGCATGTCGATCCAGGTCGGCGCGCACTACCTCGAAAAGGAACAGGGCGGACGCGGCGTGCTCCTCGGCGGCGTGCCGGGCGTCGCCCCGGCCAAGGTCGCGATCCTCGGCGGCGGGGTCGCCGGGATCAATGCCGCGCAGATCGCCACCGGCCAGCGCGCCGACGTTACCATCTACGACATCAACCACGACCGGCTGGCCGAGCTCGACATGCACTTCGGGTCGACGATCAAGACGGCATTCGCGTCAAAGGCGGCGATCGCGGCGGCGGTCAAGGAGGCCGAGCTGGTGATCGGCGCGGTGCTTGTGCCCGGCGCGGCGGCGCCCAAGCTGGTGACCAAGGCGATGCTCAAGACGATGAAGCGCGGGTCGGTGCTGGTCGACATCGCCATCGACCAGGGGGGATGCTTCGAGACCAGTCATGCGACGACCCATGCCGACCCGGTCTACACGATCGATGGCGTGATCCATTATTGCGTGGCGAACATGCCCGGCGCGGTGGCGCGGACGAGTGCCTTTGCGCTCAACAATGCCACGCTGCCGTTCGCGCTGAAGCTGGCCAATCTGGGGGCTGACGCGGCGATGGCGGAGGATCCCCATCTGGCGAATGGGCTGAATGTGTCGGACGGCAAGATCCGGCATGAGGCGGTGGCCGAAGCGCTCGACCTGCCGTTCGAGCCGGCCTAGCGGCTGCTATCGGCGAAGTTGATGCCGCCTTCGACCAGCGGTCGCCAGCTGGCGGTCGGCGGAGCCTTGGCAAGGATCGCGCGCCACTCTGCCAGCGCGCCATCGCGGTCGCCTGACCGCAGCAGCGCAAGGGCGTAGAAGAAGCGTGGACCCGGGCTGTTCGGCGTAAGCTCGATCGCGCGGAAAAAGGCGAAGCGAGCGGAGGGGGTCAGTATGCCGTCATGATCGATAAAGGCATTGCCGAAGCCGACCCACAACTCGGGATCGTCGGGGTGGGCGCGGACGGCCGCCTGCATCGTCTGCACCGCCTCCATCGTGTCGCCGGTGCGCGAATAGCTGTCGGCCATGATCAGCCAGCGCTCGGCGGCGGTGAAGGTGCCGAAAAAGGCATGGCGCGCACGAGCAAGGGACATGGCCTGGGCCTCATCGGCAGTGGTGCGCGGTGACCCTGCGAGCCCGGGCCGTCCCTGCACCGCGTAACCGGCCGCGCCGAACAACAGCGCCGCGGCGGCGAGGGTGAACACCGGACCGCGCAGCCTCAGCAGCCATAGCAGAGCCAGCGCGACGGCGACGATCGCGGCCATGATCAGCCAGCCGTTCATGCCGCGGCCTCCGCCAATGCGCGGCGGACGTCGTCGAGTGACTTTGCATCGAGCCCGCCAATGAAGCGGTGCCGGACGACCCCCTTGCCATCGATGACCAGCGTTTCCGGCACGCCGACTGCGCCGAGCGCGCGTTGCGCGCGGCTGTCGGGATCGAGGCCGATGCGGCCGAATGGATCGCCATGCGCGGCAACAAAGGCAGTGACCGCCTCGGGCCGATCGCGAACCGCGATGCCGGTAATGGCGATGCCCTCGGATTTGAGGGTCACTAGTTGCCGCGCCTCGGCGACGCACGGCAGGCACCAGCTACCGAAGAGGTTGATCAGCTGCGGCTTACCGGACGCCAGCTTTGACAGAGTAAGCGGCAGTTGCCCGGCGCGCGCCGACGGCAACGTCATTGCCGGCAGATCGAATGTCACCTGCTGCGACAGGACGGCGGACGCGGACGGGAGATTGTGGCGCCAGCTCAGCCCGGCGACGAACAGGACGAAGACGAGTAACGGCGTGAATTTGCGCCTGGCAACGCCGGTCATGTCGCTCGGACCATCACTTAACCAACGTCTTGCCGGCGCCATGTTCCGCAGTCTGGTTACCGAGCTGTGGTGGCATATAACGCTCGTCGTGCTTGGCGAGGATGTTGTCGGCAGTAAAGGTGGTGCCGGTCATACGACCTTCCGCAACGACGCCGCTGCCCTCGCGGAATAGGCTGGGCAGGATGCCGCGGAAGGTCACCGGGACGGTCGCCGGACCATCGGTAACGCGGAAGGCGACGGTCACGCCGTCGGGCGCGCGGGCGAGCGAATTTTTGACGACCATGCCGCCGAGGCGGACCATGCTGTCGCCCTGCCCCGCCGCCTTGCCCGCCGCGATGTCGCTCGGCGTATAGAAATACGAGGCGCGGTCGCGTAGGCCCCACATCGCGAGCAGCACCGCACCGGCCACTGCGACGAGCGCAACCACGACGAGGGTCAGGCGCTGATTCTTGGCCTTCATTCTCAATCGCGACGCTTGAGCGCGTCGGCAGCACGTTCGGCACGGCGCATCCCCGACACAGCCCAGACGAGCAGGCCGGCGGTGGCGAGCAGCATCAGCGCATAGGCGGCGATGACGAACGGCCACGGATTCATGCGGTCGCTTCCCGTCGTAGCCGCGCTTCGACCCGCACTTCGGCGAGTTCGGCGCGCATCCGCATCAAGACGGCGGCGACGAACACTGCGCTGAATCCGAGTAGGGTCAGCGGCAACGGCCACAGTAACGACGGGGCGATGTTCGATCCGCCGCCGAGCGAGATGCTCTGGCCCTGGTGAAGCGTCCGCCACCACAGCACGCTGTAATGGATAATCGGCAGATTGATCGCGCCGACCAGACCGAAGATCGCGGCCATGCGCCCGTCCCCGCCGCGTTCCTTTTCAGCGGACGCCAGCGCGATGTACCCGAGGTAGAGGAAGAACAGGATCAGCATCGACGTCAGCCGCCCGTCCCATTCCCACCAGCTGCCCCACGTCGGGCGACCCCAGATCGATCCGGTAGCGAGGCAGGCGGCGGCGAAGGTAGCGCCGGCGGGCGCGGTCGCGCGGCCGGCGATGGCTGCCAGCGGGTGACGCCAGACGATCTGGCTAAGCGAGGCGGCAGCGATGCCGCCCCACCCAGCCATGCCGAGCCAGGCAGCAGGGACGTGAATGTAGAGGATGCGCACCGTCTCGCCCTGAAGATAGTCGGGCGGCGTGACGAACAGGCCGCCAAGCATTCCGACGGCGACTAACACGAGGCCGATCGCCAGCGACCAGCCGGTGGCCGGGCGTGCGAAGCGCAGGAAGCGGGCGGGATTGGCGAAGGCGTGCATTCGTCGCCCTGACTAGCGATAGTCAGGCGCGAAGGGAACGGGTCAGGCGGTCAGGCCTTGCTCTTCCTTGCGCTTTTGCTCTTCGGCGCGCAGGCGGTCACCCTTGACCGAGCGGCTGGCGAGCACATCCCACGCCGCAGCGGCGCGGAGGTGATTGTCGCGAACATTGGCAAGGGTCGCGGCGTCGGCGAGCTTCTGCTCGGCATCGCGCCGTTCGACGAAGAAGAGGGATTGGCTGGACATGGACGTCTCCTCTTCGGGGGCAATACAGGAAGGTGCGGCCCGGCCCCCGTGAGGGACCGGGCACGCGGGCCGGTTTAGGCGGCCTGAAGGTTGACCGCGCTGACGCGGCCGCGGCGATCGGGCTCGAGCTCGTAGCTCACGCGCTGATCAGTGTTGAGCGTCTGCATTCCGGCGGCCTGCACCGCGCTGATGTGGACGAACGCATCGTTCGAACCATCATCGGGCTTGATGAAACCGAAGCCCTTGTCGGTGTTGAAAAATTTGACGGTACCTGAGATCATGGAAAGAGTCCTTTTTCCGTTGCGGCAAACGATTGCCGTCCGCCGGCTAGAAGTAGCGGAGAAGAGGAAGAGGACTCGTAGAGCCAGACCCGATCAGGCAACTGGTAGCCCATTGAACATAGGCGCAACGGCGTAAAATAGCAAACGAGTGAGCGTCTAGCGACCGATCATCGCCTGAGCCATGACATCGGCGACCGCTGCCGGATCGTGTCCGCTGGCGGCGCTTTGAGTCCAGATCTGCTCGAGCCGATCGGGGATCGCCTCGATCCGCCGGCGGACCACACCGGCATCGCCGTCGCCGATATATTCCGTCGAGACGTTGATCATGCCGCCGGCGTTGATGACATAGTCGGGGGCGTAGAGGATGCCGCGTGCCTGCAGCCGCCGTCCATCCTCGTCGGTCGCCAACTGGTTATTGGCCCCGCCCGCGACGATCGGACAATTGAGCACGGCGATGCTCGCCTCGGTCAGTATCGCGCCCAATGCGTTGGGGCTGATGACGTCGGCTTCGATCGCGAGGAGTGCAGCGGGATCGACGACCGTGCCATCGACCTGATTCGCCAGCGTCTGCGCCCGGACCGGATCGACATCGGCGATGGTCAGCCGTGCGCCCTCGGCCGCCGCGTGCAGCGCGATGCCACTGGCGACGCTGCCGGCGCCCTGAAGCGCGATGTGCAGACCCGCGACGCTGTCCTTGTCCAGCGCGCGCTTTACCGCCGCCTTGATGCCAAGAAACACGCCGAGCGAGGTGTGCGGGCCGGGGTCGCCGCCGGCCGCACCACCTGCGGCAGGCAGTCCGGCGACAAAGCGTGTCTGCCGCGCGATCTCAGTCATGTCGCCGACAGTCATGCCGACATCCTCGGCGGTGACATATTGGCCGCCGAGTTGGGCGATTGCCTTGCCATAGGCGGCAAGCTGATTGACGCTCTTCGTGCGATCCGTGCTGGCGAGAATCACTGCCTTGCCACCGCCGAGAGGCAAACCGGCCATCGCGTTTTTGTAGCTCATCCCGCGCGACAGCCGCAGCACGTCGGTCAGCGAATCGGCGTCGTCGGCGTAGTGCCAGAAGCGAGTGCCGCCGGTTGCGGGGCCGAGGTGCGTGGAATGGACCGCGATGATCGCACGTAAGCCGCTCGCCTCGTCAGCGATGAAGTGAAGCGCTTCGTGCGCATCGAAATCAGGAAAACCCCACGGGGTCAGCATGTGGAAAACGCCCTCGAAATATTGAGAAATGGGGCGATCGACGGGGCTTGAACCCGCGACCCTCGGTACCACAAACCGATGCTCTAACCAACTGAGCTACGATCGCCACGATGCACCGGTGGGGTGCGCGGGCTGTTTATGACGAGGGGTCGGAATTGGCAAGGGAGGCCGGTCAACGCCAACTTCGAACACACGCCATTCGTCGCATGTTGCTTGGCCTGATCAATATTCAAGGATAAGCAATCTGAAATATTACAAAACTGTGACGAGCGTTTGACGTAATATCAAGAACAGCCAAACGTTTGGAGAGATTATGGCAACGAATCGGAAATATGTCGGGGTGAAGCGCAGCAGCGTCAGCCTGGCCGAAACGCTGATTGCCGCGGGACTGGGTGCGGATTTCGCGAAGAAGCTCGAGGAGATGCCCCACAGGACGGTCATCGTCGAGCCGCGTCGCCCATTCCGCGAACCCGGCGTCGCGCGCGACGAAGTCATGTTCGTGTGCTCGGGCCTGCTCAGCAAATATAAGTCCGACGGCAGCGGCCGCCGCCAGATCGTGGCACTGCGCTTTGCCGGCGACGGCATCCTGCCGCGCGATGGCGATGCGGCCTACGGCATCCAGGCAATCACGCGCAGTGAAGTGCTCATCGGCCGGCGCGAGGATTTCGATCCGATCGTCGACGTCAATCCTGAGCTCGGCCGGTTTTTCATGAAGCTTATGGAGCGTCATTCGGCGATTGGCTATGAGTGGCTGGTCAATTGCGGACGCCGCGATTCTACCGCGCGCGTCGCGCATTTGTTGTGCGAAACGGTAAAGCGAAGCCATATCGATGTCGAAAAGCAGGCGCTTCTCAACCCATTCACGCAGCAGCAGATCGCCGATATCACGGGTCAGACATCGGTCAACGTCAACCGGGTGTTCGCGGAACTCGAACGCCTAGGGCTGATAACTCGCAAGGGGCGCGAAATTAATTTTTCGGACTGGCCTGAAATCCAGCGAGTCGGCAGTTTCCATGCCGCCTATCTTCACTAGGATCGACAGCCGGGGCATGGTGGGCGCGGCAGGGATTGAACCTGCGACCCCACCCGTGTGAAGGGTGTGCTCTACCACTGAGCTACGCGCCCATGCCCGGTCGCGGCACGCGCTTAGGCGAGGGTAAAAGCCGAGTCCAGCGCCGCGGTGACCGCGCCTATTGAACCGCATCCTTGAGGATCTTGCCCGGGCGAAACTTGGGCTGGGCGCTCGACTTGATCTGCATCGGTTCGCCAGTGCGGGGGTTGCGGCCGATCGACGCCTTGCGCCGCGTAACCGAGAAATTTCCAAACCCGACCAGGCGAACTTCGTCGCCGCGCTTCAGCGTACTCGTCACCAGTTCGAGCATCATTTCGATCGCCCGAGCCGCATCCCCCCGCGCCAGACCGGCCCGGTCCGCAACCTGATTGATCAATTCCTGCTTGTTCATGCCTTGCTCCAGTGGGCGTGTCAGCGAACGCATCCGGACCCGCCCGTCTCTAGAAGCGAAGTCGGAACCAAAAGTCAAAGTCTACGCCGCAATTATCTAGTTAAATCAGTGGCGGAGCGGTGTGCCCTGCCCTGACCCTGCCGAAGGAACAGGCTCAACGGCGAGTTCATCCGCTTCGGTCCATTCGATCGGGCAAAGCGGCTGGGTCAGCGCACGCGCCAAGACCTCGTCGACGTGGCTGACCGGGACGATCTCCAGCGTTTCGCGAAGGACGGCCGGAATTTCGGCGAGATCTTTTTCATTCTCCGCCGGAATGAGAACCGTCGTGATGCCGCCGCGAAGCGCCGCCAGCAATTTCTCCTTGAGGCCGCCAATCGGGAGTACCCGTCCGCGCAGCGTGACTTCGCCGGTCATTGCGACGTCGCGACGCACCGGAATGCCGGTCAGGGTCGAAATGATCGCGGTGACCATGCCGATACCCGCCGACGGTCCATCCTTCGGCACCGCGCCTTCGGGCAAATGGACGTGAATGTCCTTGCGGCTGAAGATCGAGGGCTTCACGCCATAGCTGGGTGATCGCG
The DNA here is from genome assembly GCF_031380695.1 of Sphingomonas sp. Lineage (GTDB taxonomy): Bacteria > Pseudomonadota > Alphaproteobacteria > Sphingomonadales > Sphingomonadaceae > Sphingomicrobium. The sequence continues at coordinate 7,960 of NZ_JANMWY010000308.1, forward strand.
CCTTGACGAAGCTCATCGCGGCGGCGATCGATTCCTGCATGACGTCGCCGAGCTTGCCGGTGGTCTTGATCGCACCCTTGCCTGGAACGGTAACCGCCTCGATGGTGAGCAGTTCCCCGCCGACTTCGGTCCAGGCGAGCCCGGTCACCGCGCCGACCTGATCCTCTTCCTCGCCTACGCCATAGCGGTAGCGGGTGACGCCGAGGAACTCACCGATATTGTCCGGGGTCAGGGTGATCGTTTCGACCTTCTTCTCCAGGATCTGGCGAAGCGTCTTGCGCGCGACCTTGGCCAGTTCGCGCTCGAAGGTGCGCACCCCGGCCTCGCGCGTATAATGGCGCAGGATGGCGTGGAGGCCGCTATCGTCGAACAGTAGTTCGCCGTCCTTCAGCCCATGCGCCTCGATCTGCTTGGGGATCAGGTGGCGGCGCGCGATCTGCACCTTTTCGTCCTCGGTGTAGCCCTCGAGGCGGATGATCTCCATCCGGTCGAGCAGCGCCTGGGGCATGTCGAGCGAGTTCGCCGTGGTGACGAACATGATGTCGCTAAGATCGTAATCGAGTTCGAGATAATGGTCCTGG
>NZ_JANMWY010000322.1:0-4548 GCF_031380695.1 Sphingomonas sp.
GCGACCGCCAGGAAGCCAAGGGCGACCTTCAGAAGAAGGTTGGCGCGGTCAAAGGTGCGCTCGGCGACGATATCTAAGTCCAGCGTATCGGACGAGGATTGGTGCCGTCTCGCATCACGCGGGGCGGCCCTTTGTTTGTCCAGCGCCGCCCTGCTAGGCAGGCACCATGAAAGCCCTTCGCTCCCACGCCGTCGGCGGACCCGACACCCTCACCCTTGATGAGCTGCCCGAACCCCAGCCCGGATCCGGCGAGCTTCAGGTACGGGTCCATGCTGCCGCGATCAACTATCCCGACGTGATCATCATCGAGGACAAATATCAGATCAAGCCGCCTCGCCCGTTCGCGCCGGGAAGCGAGATCGCCGGCGAAATCACTGCGCTGGGAGAAGGCGTCACTGGCTGGAACATCGGCGACCGGCTCATCGCTGTCCCCGGCTGGGGCGGCCTGTCCCAGACGGTCGTCATCGCGGCTAAGTCCGCCTTCCGCCTGCCCGTCAACCGCAGCTTCGTGGATGGTGCCGCGCTGCTGCTGACCTACGCCACCTCGATCCACGCGCTCTACGACCGAGGCCAGCTCGAAGCGGGCGAAACGGTCCTGATCCTCGGCGCCGCCGGCGGCGTCGGCATCGCCGCGATCGAACTCGCCAAGGCGAAGGGCGCGCGGGTCATCGCCGCCGTGTCGAGCGACGAAAAGGCCGCCGCCGCGACAAAAGCCGGGGCCGACGCGACCCTCGTCTATCCGCGCGGCCCGTTCGACCGCAATGGGCAGAAGGCGCTCGCCGAACAGTTCAAGGCGGCGGTCGGCTCCAAGGGCGCGGATGTCATCTACGACCCGGTCGGCGGCGACTATGCCGAACCCGCGCTTCGCTCGATCGCCTGGGAAGGCCGCTACCTCGTCGTCGGCTTCCCCGCCGGCATCCCGAAGCTGCCGCTTAACCTGACCTTGCTCAAGAGTTGCGATGTGTGCGGCGTCTTCTGGGGGGCGTTCGCTGCGCGCGACCCGGCCGCCAACGCCAACCATGTCGCCACCCTATTCCGCCTGTGGGACGAAGGCCGGATCGCCCCGGTGATCAGCGCCACCTACCCACTCGAAAGCGGCGGCGAGGCGATCGCCGCGCTGGCCTCGCGCTCCGTCATCGGCAAGGTGGTAGTGACGCTGGACTAGCGCGCCCTCGCTCCCTATCTCGCGGGCAAGAACGAAAGGATCATCATGACCAGCTTCGACGACCGCGAGCGCGGGTTTGAGACCAAATATGCCCGCGACGAGGAAATGGCATTCCGCATCGTCGCCCGCCGCAACCGCTTGCTTGGCGAATGGGCAGCGCACAAGATGGGCCTGACCGAAGTCGAAGGCGAAGCCTATGCCAAGGAGGTCATCCGCGCCGAATTCGAGGAAGCAGGTGACGAGGACGTCATCCGTAAGCTGCTCGGCGACCTTACCGCCGCCGGGGTCGAGATTGACGATGGGACGATCCGCGAAGCGCTCGCGCACAAGACGGTTGACGCCCGCCGTCAGCTGATGGAATCCAAGGACTGATCATGCCGATGGCCGCCGCAGACATCCAGGCGCTGATCGTCACCGCCATTCCCGACGCGGCGGTAACGATCACCGACCTGCGCGGCGACGGCGACCATTATGCCGCGCGAGTCGTCTCGGCGAGCTTCGAAGGCATGAGCCGGGTCGCGCGGACCCGGGCAATCTACGCCGCGCTGGGGGGGCGCATGGGGGGCGAGCTTCACGCCCTGCAACTCGAAACCGACGTCCCGTCCGGAGATCACCAATGACCGACCCCAGTTCGCGCATCGACCAATTGGTCAAGGCCAATGACGTGCTGCTATTCATGAAGGGCAGCCCGCTGTTCCCGCAGTGCGGCTTCTCCAGCCGCGCGATCCAGATTCTCGACCATCTCGAAGTGCCGTTCGAAACGGTCGACGTGCTCCAGGACCAGGAAATCCGGCAGGGCATCAAAGTCTACAGCGACTGGCCGACCATCCCCCAGCTCTACGTCCGCGGCGAGTTCGTCGGCGGATCGGACATCATGATCGAGATGTTCGAGAGTGGCGAGCTGAAGCAGCTGCTCGACGCCGCCTGACGTTCCCAACGAAAAAGGGACGGTGAGCGGGACCAGAAACCGCAGCACCGTCCCTTTATGTGGTCGTGGAACCAAGTGGACAAGCTAATCATTGCACCCTCCGTGCCAATTGAAACAAATGGCGCAAAACGGGGATTTTTTCGTGACGAGCGTTCTTCTTCTCCCCATCCGGCGTAAAATATCCCGACGCTTTTGGGATAAAATGGCGTGACCGGTCGTCTCTACGCCGACCTGACCCAAAGCTGGTCCGAGAAGGGCGGCGGCATTCGCGTCTATCTCAATCGCAAGCGCCGCTTCATCCTCGAACAGACTGGCGACCGCCACCTCCTGATCATTCCCGGCGCGGAAGACGCGGTGATCGAAGAGGAGCGCGCGACCACCGTCACGATCCGCTCGCCGCATGTTCCCGGCAGCCCCAATTACCGCCTCCTCCTGCGCAACGGCGCGGTGCGCGCGGCGCTGGAGCGGTTCAGGCCCGACCTGGTCGAGTGCCAGGACGCCTACAATCTCCCGTGGGCCGCAATCGCGTACCAGAAGCGCCATCCGGTCACGGCACTCGCCGCGTCGTTCATGACCGATTTCCCGACCGCTTATACCTTCCGCATGGTCAGTCGGGTCGCAGGCGAGCGGATCGGCGGTGCTGCGGCGCGGCTTGCCTATCGCTATCTCGCCCGCCTTTATGGCCGCTTCGATACGGTCGTCGCGCTGAGCGAGCATGGCGGGGCCGACAAGCTGAGGGCGGTCGGCGTCAAGGAGGTCAGCGTCGCACCGCTCGGAGTCGACATCGACGATTTCTCCCCCGACCTGCGCGACGACCGCTTGCGTGCTGAAGTCGGTGCCGGCCCCGGCCAGCCGTTGCTGATCTATCTCGGCCGCCTCGACCGGGAGAAGCGCGCGGCGACCGTGGTCGAGGCGTTTCGCTTGCTCTCGCCTGCGCTCGGCGCGCGGCTGGTACTGCTCGGCGACGGTCCGCTGCGCGACGAGTTCATCGCCGCGCCTGATATCAGCAGCCCCGGCTTCATCCGCGACCGCAATTTGCTCGCCCGCTGGCTGGCCAGCGCCGACCTCTATGTCTCGGGTATGGCCGACGAGACGTTCGGCATTTCGGTGATCGAGGCGCAGGCGTCGGGCCTGCCGGTGGTTGGCGTCGCCGCCGGTGCGATGATCGACCGCGTCCCGTCCGAACTTGGCCGCCTCGGCCCGGTCGACGATGCCCACGCGATGGCCGCGAATATCGTCGCGCTGCTCGACGATCCCAACCGCCCGGCGCTGGCGGCGGCGGCGCGCGCGCATGCCGCCAGCCTCAGCTGGGACGCGGCCATGCGCCGGCTGTTCGAGGTCGTCTATCCGCTGGCGTTCGAGCGGCGGCGGTCGGCGCTATTCAACGCCGGTTCAGACAGGGAAGCGCCAGATGCCACTCGAACGCTGCGAACCGGTGCCACCGGCAAGTAGCTTAACCTTTGGGGACGTTCGTGGCAGGAGCACGCCCATGGACGTCCCCAATCCAGCCAAACTGCCCTATGCGCTGATCGAGCCGCTCGAGCCTGGCATCCGCCGCCTGCTGGCGCACAACCCCTCGCCCTTCACCTATACCGGCACGCAGACCTATCTCGCCGGAACACACGAGCTGGCGGTGATCGATCCCGGGCCCGACCTGCCCGAGCATGTCGCGGCGATCGTCACCGCGATCGCCGGACGGCCGGTCGTCGCGATTGCCTGCACCCACACCCACCGTGACCACAGCCCGGCCAGCCGCCCGCTTAAGGCAGCGACCGGCGCGCCGATCATCGGCTGCGCACCGCTGGCGCTGGAAAGCGTCGGCCCGCGCGCCGATGCCAGTTTCGACGGCGATTACCTGCCCGACCGCGTGCTGGCGGACGGCGAGGTCCTCATGGTCGATGGCGAGCCATTCACCGCCGTCGCCACCCCCGGCCACACCTCGAACCACCTCTGCTATGCCTATCGCGGCGCGCTTTTCACCGGCGATCATGTCATGGGCTGGTCGACCACCGTCGTCGTGCCGCCCGACGGCGACATGGCCGACTATATGGCAAGCCTCGACCTGCTGCGGCACCGCGACGACCGCGTTTATTATCCCGCCCACGGCGCACCGGTGACCAAGCCGCAGCAGCTGGTGCGCGGCATGATCGGCCACCGGCTGCAGCGCGAGCGGCAGATTTTGCGGCTGCTCGGCGAAGGCAAGGAGACCATCGCCGACATCGTCGCGGGCGCCTATCCCGGCCTCGATCCGCGACTGGTCCCGGCGGCAGGCGGGTCGGTGCTGGCGCATCTGGTGGACCTTCAGCGACGCGAACTGGTTGATGCGCAAGGAGAGACATGGACGCTTCGCCCCAGCCCCGCCGCGGCCTGACCCCGCTCGCCGTCGCCGGGATCGTTGGCGCGCTGGTCGTCGGCCTGTTCATCGGCGGCGGGCTCGACCTCAAGCGCAAGTTGT
>NZ_JANMWY010000063.1:0-7468 GCF_031380695.1 Sphingomonas sp.
GTGCGGCTGCTGGTCGACCGCGTCGGTCAGCAGGCCGCCCTGTTCGTAGCCGACATAGCCCGGCGGCGCGCCGATCAGCCGGCTGACCGAGTGGCGCTCCATATATTCGGACATGTCGAACCGCTGCAGCGGGATGCCGAGCACCGAGGCGAGCTGGCGCGCGACCTCGGTCTTGCCGACGCCGGTCGGCCCCGAGAAGAGATAGTTGCCGATCGGCTTGTCGGGTTCGCGCAGGCCCGCGCGGCTGAGCTTGATCGCCGAAGCGAGCTTCTCGATCGCCATGTCCTGCCCGAACACGACCCGCTTGAGGTCAGTCTCGAGATTCTGAAGCGTCGCCTTATCGTCGCTCGACACCGATTTCGGCGGGATGCGCGCCATGGTCGCGACGACCTGCTCGATTTCCTTGGTGGTGATGATTTTCTTGCGCCGCGACGGCGGGACCAGCATCTGCATCGCTCCGACCTCGTCGATCACGTCGATCGCCTTGTCAGGCAGCTTGCGGTCGTGGATGTAGCGCGCCGACAGCTCGACCGCCGACTTGATCGCGTCGGGGGTGTAGCGGACGGCGTGGTGCGCCTCGAACGCCGAGCGCAGTCCGGCGATGATCTTGATCGTGTCCTCGATCGTCGGCTCGTTGACGTCGATCTTCTGGAACCGGCGAAGCAGCGCACGGTCCTTTTCGAAATGATTGCGGAATTCCTTGTAGGTGGTCGAGCCGATGCAGCGGATCGCACCGGAGGATAGCGCTGGCTTGAGCAGGTTCGATGCATCCATCGCCCCGCCGCTAGTCGCGCCAGCGCCGATGACGGTGTGAATCTCGTCGATGAACAGCACCGCATGGGGCAGCTTCTCGAGTTCGTTGACGACCGACTTCAGCCGTTCCTCGAAGTCGCCGCGATAGCGTGTGCCGGCGAGCAGCGCACCCATGTCGAGCGAGTAGATGACCGCGGGCAGCAGCACCTCGGGGACGTCGCCCTCGACGATCTTGCGGGCCAGGCCCTCGGCGATTGCGGTCTTGCCGACGCCCGGATCGCCGACGTAGAGCGGATTATTCTTCGACCTACGGCAGAGGATCTGAACCGTCCGATCGACCTCGGCGCCGCGTCCGATTAGCGGGTCGATCTTGCCCGTCTTCGCCTTCTCATTGAGATTGACGGTAAACTGGGCGAGTGCGCTTTCCTTCTTGCCGTCGCTCTTCTGCTCGGGCTTTTCCTCGGAGCCGCTTGGCGGGGTCGCCTCGGCCGGGCCATCGCCCTTGCCGACGCCGTGCGAAATATAGGTCACTGCGTCCAGGCGGCTCATGTCCTGCTGCTGGAGGAAGTAGACGGCATAGCTCTCGCGTTCGGAGAATAGCGCGACCAGCACGTTGCCACCGGTCACTTCGTCGCGGCCCGACGACTGGACGTGGAGGATCGCACGCTGAACAACGCGCTGGAAACCGCTGGTCGGGGTCGGATCGGTCGCACTGTCGGCGACGAGCGCGCCGAGCTCATTGTCGAGATAATGCTTGATCGTCCCGCGCAGGTCGTCGCGGTTGACGCCGCACGCGGTCATCACCTTCGAGGCATGTTCGTCGTCGACCAGCGCCATCAGCAAATGCTCGAGCGTGGCATATTCATGGCGGCGCTTGCTCGCTTCGCCGAGCGCGTTGTGGAGGGTCTGTTCGAGGTCCCGGGCAAAACTGGGCATGGAGGACTCCTATGCCGCGTCCAGGAAGGACGCGGGGCTTGGCAACAATGTCGTAAGGATCGCCGCCCGGATCAAGGGCGGCGTCGCGTCGAAGGCAAAGAGCCTATCGCTTGGCAAACAGCGCATCGGCCGAGGCGCGGTGCGCCGCCGTTTCTGCCAGGTGGGCTTCGACCCGCGCAATCTCGGCGCGAAGGGCGGCAATCCGCTCGTCGAGCTCGGCGACCGACAGCGGGCCGAGTTCCTGGCGCGCCAGTTCGGTCAGCGGATCGCTGGGCTTGCCCGAAAAGAGATCCTCCAAATCCATCGTCGACAGCGTTGACCCGGCGAAGCGCCATGTCAATAAGCGCCGCGACCACTTTGGGGGTAGAGTTTCGTGAGTGATATTCCGGCGACAATGAAGGCGATCGAGATCAGCACGCCCGGCGGGCCAGAGGTGCTGCTACCCGTCCATCGGCCGGTGCCGGTGCCGGGCCACGACGTGGTGCTGGTCGAGGTCCCCGCCGCCGGAGTCAATCGGCCGGACGTATTACAGCGCAAGGGCGGCTATCCGCCGCCGCCGGGCGCGTCGGATATTCCGGGGCTGGAGATCGCCGGAACGGTCGTCGCGGCGGGCAGCGGGGCGGGCGAGGCGCTAATCGGGACGCGCGTGTGCGCGCTGGTCGCGGGTGGTGGCTATGCCGAATATTGCGTGGCGCCGGCCGGCACCTGCCTGCCGGTGCCCGAAGTGCTGCGGATGACCGAAGCGGCAGCGATGCCCGAAACATTGTTCACCGTGTGGACCAATTTGTTCGAACGCGGCTTCGCGGCCGACGGCGACACGGTGTTGGTCCATGGCGGCACCAGCGGCATCGGGACGATGGCGATTTCGCTTGGTAACCTCTTCGGGCTTGACGTGATCGTCACCTGCGGGTCGGACGAGAAATGTGCGCGGGCGGTCGAGCTCGGCGCAGCCCATGCGATCAACTACAAGGAAACCGACTTCGTCGACGCGGTCGATCGCTGGACCGAGGGCAAGGGTGTTGCGGTGGTGCTCGACATGGTCGGCGGCGATTATCTGCCGCGCAATCTCAAATGCCTGGCGGTCGAGGGGCGCCACGTGTCGATCGCGGTGCAACGCGGGGCCACGGCGGAAATCCCCATCTTCGATATCATGCGCCGCCGCCTGACCCTGACCGGATCGACGCTCCGCCCGCGCGACGTCGGTTTCAAGACGATGGTCGCCGACGAATTGAGCAAGACGGTCTGGCCCTACGTCGAGGGCAACCGCCTGAAACCGGTGATGGACATGAGCTTCCCGCTGGCCGAAGCCGCCGCCGCCCATGCCCGGATGGAAGCGGGCGCTCATGTCGGCAAGATCGTGCTGACGATGTGAGCTTGCCCTTGCGACAAGTCGCGACTAGACCCCCGTGCATATCTTGGCCGCTCCGGAAGGGGCGGCCGTTTCTGTTTTTGGAGAAGACCGTGGCCCAGCCGCTGATGCCCCACGCCACCGCCGCCTGGCTGGTCGACAACACCGCCTTGTCGTTCGAGCAGATCGCCGAATTCTGTGGCTTGCACATCCTGGAAATACAGGCGATCGCCGACGATACCGCCGCGACCAAGCTGACCGGGCGGGATCCGATCCGCGCCAACGAACTGACGCACGAAGAAATTGAAAAAGCGCAGAACGATCCTGAGTATCGGCTCACGATGCACAAGGAGCCCGATCCGATCCGCCGCACCAAGGGCCCGCGTTACACGCCGGTCAGCAAGCGGCAGGACAAGCCCGACGGCATCGCCTGGATCATCCGCAATCATCCCGACGTCACCGACGGCGCCATCGGCAAGCTGATCGGCACGACCCGCACGACCATCGCCGCGATCCGCGAGCGCAGTCACTGGAACATGGCCAATATCCAGCCGAAGGACCCGGTGACGCTCGGCCTGACGTCGCAGCGCGAACTCGACGCCGCCGTAATCAAGGCGGCCAAGGCAGCGGGCGCGCCGGCCCCGACCGATACGCGGCTGGAAGGCGACCGCGAGGCCCTGATCGTCGAGCTGCGCGCTGAGCGCGAGCAGAATGCCCGCGATGCCGAGGCGGCGCTGGTCGCCGCCGAGGCGGGCGAGCCCGACACGTCGGACGAGATCGTGCCGGGCATCAAGGACCCGTTTAAGAAGCCCGTCTGAGCCTTGAAAAGCGCAACGGTGGGGGCCAGAACGCGGCATGGCTGACGACATCACTTTGAGTTTCGAGGATGCGCTCAAGGAGCTTGAGGGGATCGTGCGCACGCTCGAGCAGGGCAGCGCTCCGCTCGACCAGTCGATCGACCTCTATCAGCGCGGCGACGCGTTGAAGCGCCATTGCGAAACGCGGCTCAAGGCGGCGCAGGCACGGATCGAACAAATCTCGATCGGTCCGGATGGGCAGCCCAACGGGACTCGGCCGTTCGATGGCGACTGAGGCGATGGACCGCGCGATCGATCTCGACGCGGAGGCGCGCACCGTCGCGGACGAGGTCGATGCGCTGTTCCGCCGCCTGCTGGCGTCGCCCGGCGACGGCCGCGACCGGCTCTATGCGGCAACGGCCCATGCCGTGATCGGCGGTGGCAAACGGCTCCGCCCGTTGCTGACTGTCGCGACAGCGCGGCTGTTCAACATCGACCGCGACCGCGCCGTGCGGGCCGGGGCGGCGATCGAGGCGATCCACGTCTATTCGCTGATCCACGACGATTTGCCGTGCATGGACGACGACGATCTTCGCCGCGGCAAGCCGACCGTGCACAAGGCGTTTGACGAGGCAACCGCGATTCTTGCCGGGGACAGCCTGCACGCGCTGGCGTTCGAGATATTGGCCGATGCAGCGGTGCATGAAAACCCCGCCGTCCGCGCCGAACTCGTCCTCGACCTGTCGCGCGCATCGGGGCCGGACGGCATGGCCGGCGGGCAGATGCTCGACCTTGCCGCCGAGGGCCAGCCGCTCGACCTTCCCGCAATCACCCGCATGCAGCAGCTCAAGACCGGCGCGCTGATCGAGCATGCCGTCGAGGCGGCGTGCATCATGGCCCAACTCGACGCCCACGCCCGCGTGCCGCTGCGAGGCTTTGCCCGCAACATCGGCCTGGCGTTCCAGATTGCCGATGACCTGATCGACCATAGCGGCGCCGAAGAGGCCGCCGGCAAGCGCGTCGGCAAGGATGCGGCGGCGGGCAAGGCGACCTTCGTTTCGCTGCTCGGCGAAGAACGTGCCCGCGCCCAGGCGTCCATGCTGGTCGAGCAGGCGATCGAGCATCTCCACGATCGCGGCGCGGAAGCCGACCTGCTCCGCGCCATCGCCCGCTTTGCCGTCGAACGGGATCATTAGGCCATGCGCATCGGTGTCTATCCAGGAACGTTCGACCCGCTCACGCTGGGTCATCTCGACATCATCAAGCGCGGCGCGCAGATTGTCGATCGATTGATCATCGGGGTCACCACCAATCCGTCCAAATCGCCGATGTTCAGCATCGAGGAGCGGCTGGCGATGGTCCGCCGCGAGATTTCCGACGTCGATGGCGACATCGGCGTGGTCGATTTCGACCTGCTGCTGATGGACTTTGCCGAGCGGGAAGGAGCGAGACTAATCATCCGCGGGCTGCGCGCCGTCGCCGACTTCGAATATGAATATCAGATGGCGGGCATGAACCAGCAGCTGAACGACCGGATCGAAACGGTCTTCCTGATGGCCGATGTCTGCCTTCAGCCGATCGCGTCACGACTGGTTAAGGAAATCGCCCGCTATGGCGGCAAGATCGACAAGTTCGTGACGCCCGCCGTCGCGGCCGATGTCGCAAAATATCTGGCCGCGTCGAAGTGAGGCGCTCGGGAGGAAATATGTTGAAGCCGTTGATGTTGTTGCCGCTGGCCGCCTTCGCGCTGGTCGCCGCCAAGCATGCGCCGCATGAGGCCAAGGTCAAGCATGGCAAGCTGGTCGAGGCGCCGGTGGTCAGCGTGGTCGCCCCCGCCGCGATCGCCGCAGATCCGGCCAACAAGCTGATTCTCGACCTGTCGACCGGCGGGCATGTGGTAATCCAGCTGCGCCCTGACATCGCACCGCATTCGGTCGCGCGGATTCAGGCGCTGGCGCAGCAGCATTTTTATGACGGGCTGAAATTCCACCGCGTTATCGCTGGCTTCATGGCCCAGGGCGGCGATCCCAAGGGGGATGGCACCGGCGGATCGGCGCTGCCCGACGTCAAGGCCGAGTTCAGCGACATGCCTCATCTGCGCGGATCGGTCGCAATGGCGCGGGCTGAAAGCCCTGACAGCGCTAACAGCCAATTTTACATCATGTTCGGCCCCAAGGCGTCGCTCGACCGCAAATATACCGTCGTCGGGCGGGTCGTCGAAGGGATGAGCGCGGTCGACGGCATCGCCCAGGGCGAACCGCCCGAGGCACCGACGACGATTTCCCACGCGACCCTGGGTGGACCGATTGCGGTGAGCGAAGTGCTGCCGGCTCCGGTGGTCGCGGCGGCGCCGCCGGTGGTCGCGGCGCCAGTCGTTGCGGCGCCTTTGCCCGCGCTGCTGCCAACCCCGGTCAGGAAGCTGCGCAAGAGGTAATGCGCGTCGATCTCTTCGATTTCGACCTCCCCGCCGACCGCATCGCCCTTCGCCCCGTTCGCCCGCGCGATGCGGCGCGGATGTTGCTCGTCGAGGGTGCGACGATCAGCGACCGCCTGGTGCTCGACCTGCCAGGACTGCTTCGCGCGGGCGACGTGCTGGTGTTCAATGACACGCGCGTTATTCCGGCACAGCTAGAGGGACGACGGGGTGAGGCGAAAGTGGGAGCAACGCTGCACAAACGCGCTGATCTGCGCTCTTGGTGGGCATTCGTCCGCAACGCCAAGCGGGTGCGCAACGGCGATGTGATCGATTTCGGCGCGGACGTGAGCGCGACCGCCATCAAGCGCGACGAGGCGGGCGCGATCCTGCTCCGCTTTGACGGCGACGATCCGGTCGAGCAGTTGCTGGCGCGGGCCGGGACTATGCCGCTGCCGCCCTATATCGCGTCGAAGCGCGGGACCGACGCCGCCGACACCGACGATTATCAGACGATGTTCGCGCGGGAGGCGGGAGCGGTCGCCGCGCCAACCGCGTCACTTCACTTCACCTCGCGCCTGATCGACGCGCTCGAGGCGGCCGGCGTGGCGCGCGAGACGCTCACGCTGCACGTCGGTGCCGGAACCTTCCTGCCGGTCAAGGTCGATGACACTGCCGATCACAAGATGCACGCCGAATGGGGCCGGATCGATGCCGCGACGGCCGACCGCCTCAATGCCGCGCGCGCCGCCGGCGGGCGGATCATCGCGGCGGGGACGACTTCGCTGCGGCTGCTGGAGAGCGCCACCGGCGACGACGGTGTCATCCGCCCGTTCGAAGGCGACACTGCGATCTTCATCACGCCGGGCACGCGGTTCCGCGCGGTCGACGGGCTGCTGACCAACTTCCATCTGCCGCGATCGACCCTGTTCATGCTGGTCAGCGCGCTGATGGGGCTTGAGCTTATGAAGGAGGCTTACGCCCATGCCATTGAAAAAGAATACCGTTTCTACAGCTATGGTGATGCAAGTCTGTTGTTGCCGGCCTAACGCACTCAACCGTGCACGCGCGGCGGTTGTAAGGCCAAGGCATCCCCAGCTAGTTCATAGGGCGAACGTTACTGCAACAGGAAAGCGGGCGACGCGTAGGCCAAAAGTGCCTCCCTGTGTCCACTTGATCGGGTAAGGCTTGGATGCCCAAGTTCGCCGACAGGAGCTTTAC
>NZ_JANMWY010000123.1:0-13273 GCF_031380695.1 Sphingomonas sp.
CGACCGTTCGACCTGCTGCTCGGCCGCCGCACCCATGACATCTTCGCCGCCTACTGGCCTTACGCACCGGACGAGATGGCGGGCATCCGCGACCCGTTCAATGTCTGCGCCAAATATGTCGTGACCCATGGCGACCAGCCGCTTGCCCTGTCCGAGGATGATCGGGGACATCATCAGCGTCAGCTCGTCGAGCAGCCCGGCGTCGAGCAGTTGCGGATAAAGCGTGCTGCTGCCCTGGATGACGAGGTCGGGGCCGTCGCCCTGCTTGATGGCGCGCAGGGCTTCGATCGAAACCCGCTCGCTATTCTCCCACGCGAGCGGATCATCGCCATGGGTCACCACATATTTTGTGCAGGCGTTGAACGGGTCGCGAATGTCCGCCATCTCGTCCGGCGCGTAGGGCCAGTAGGCGGCGAATATGTCATGCGTGCGGCGGCCGAGCAGCAGGTCGAACGGTCGACCGAAGATCTCGCCGATCTTGCCGTCGATGGCCTCGTCGCCGACCGGTGGGAGCCAGCCCGAAAAGCGGAAGCCACCGGTAGGATCCTCGGTCGGTCCGCCTGGTCCCTGCATCACGCCGTCGAGCGTGACGAATGCCGCGCCGACGATCCTACGCATCGATAGCGACCCCGCGTTCGGCTGCCTCGATGGTGGCGATGTCGATCTTGCGCATCGTCATCATCGCTTCCATTGCGCGCTTGGCGGCCGCCAGGTCGGGATTGGCCATGGCCGTCATCAGCGCGCGGGGCGTAATCTGCCACGAAAAGCCCCATTTGTCCTTGCACCAGCCGCACTCGCTCTCCGCGCCGCCATTCTGCACGATGGCGTTCCAGTATCGATCGGTCTCTGCCTGGTCGTCAGTGATGACCATGAAGCTGACCGCCTCGTTCGGCTTGAAGTTGGGGCCGCCGTTGAGGCCGACGAACGGCCGACCGAGGACGGTGAACTCCACTGTGAGCTCATCCCCCGCCTTGCCGCCGGGATAGTCGGTGGCGGCGGCGCGGTGCGCGTCGACATGGCTGTCGGGAAAGGTCGCAGCATAGAATTCTGCGGCCTTGCGCGCTTCGTCCTTATCGAACCAGAGGCAATGGATCAGTTTGTCGTTGGCCATTCTCTCTCTCCCTCATTCAGGATTTGCGCGGACCAACCAGGCCGAAGGCGGTGCCGTGCGGGTCAGTCGCGTGGAGCGAAAACTCGCCGCCAGGGATTGGGTGGGGACCTTCGACGACCTTCCCGCCGCCCGCGTCGATCGCCGCGATGGCGCGGTCGATGTCGTCGACGCCGATGTAATAGCGCCATTGGCTGGCGGAAGTCGTCGGCATGACCGCGCCGATGGCAACGCCGCCATGCTGCAGGAAGCGATATTTGCCCATATCGCCCATGTCCATATCTCCTTCCTGGTGCCAGCCGAAGTGGCGTTTGTAGAAGGTGATCGCGGCGTCGGGATCGGATGTAGCGAGTTCGTTCCAGCGGACATGGCGCGTCTCGTCGACCGAGAAGACGTCGCTGACGACGCTCTCATTTCCCGGCGGCGGTGTCGGCTTCATGATGTAGAGCGGGGCACCCTGCGGATCGGCGATCATCGCGATGCGGCCCACGCCGGGCATGTCGTTCGCGGGCATCAGCGTCTTGCCGCCCGCGTGCTCGACCGCTGTTATCATCGCATCGACATCGTCGACGCCAAGATAGCCGAGCCAGACCGGGCGCGCGCCATGTGACTGCATTTCGTCGGTCAGGCGGAGCACGCCGCCAGCATTCCCAGCGCCGGGGATGGTGATCATGCGATAGTCCATCTCGCCTGCGGGCTGCGCCTCGATGTCCCAGCCGACGACGGCGTCATAGAAGCTCTTTGCGGCGTCGGGGTCGGGGGTCATCAGTTCGTACCAGATGAAGCTGCCGTGGGGATTGGTCATGCCAATTCTCCTTTGCTGTCGAAGATCGGGGTGAAGCCGGAAAAGACCATGCGCTTGCCGTCGAACGGCATCTCGCCGAGCGCAGCGAAGCGCGGGTCGTCCATCATCCGGCGACCGGCCTCGTCGCGGGTCACCTTGTCGGGATATTCGATCCACGAGAAGACGACCGTCTCGCCCTCTTCGGCGGCGACGGCGCGAAAGAAATCGGTCTGCTTGCCCGGCTTGAGGTCGTCGCCCCACGTCTCGACCACGCGCGTGGCGCCAAGGTCGAGGAAGATCGGGGCGGCGGCGCGCGCCTGGGCGAGATAATCCTCCTTGCGGTCGTGGCGGACCGGAATCAGGAAGCCGTCGATATAGGCCATACACCTTCTCCTGTCGGTTTCATCGAGTTTGCGACTCGATTGATGTTGATAAAATAGCCGAGTTGTCCTATATTGCAACTATGAAGTTAGAAAATCTAACTCTGTTAAGCGACGGAGCGCCCGCAAAAGACGACAAGCGGCGCTACGACGATGCCTGTGGCACCGCGCATGCGCTCGAACTGATTGGCGATCGGTGGGCGCTGCTCGTCCTGCGCGAGCTGATGCTGGGCGGGCGGCGTTTTTCGGACTTGCGGGGCGACTTGCCCGGGATCAGCGCCAATGTGCTAACTCAGCGGCTGAGCGAGCTTGAGCAACGCGGGCTAGTGAAGCGTCGTCGCCTCCCTCCGCCGGCCTCGGCGCAAGTCTATGAAGCGACCGAGTGGGGACTCGAGGCGGAGCCTATCGTCCAGGCGCTCGGTCGCTGGGCGGCGCGCAGCCCGCGCCATGACCCGACCCTGCCAATCAGCGGCGTGTCGATCCTGCTGTCGTTCCGGACAATGATCTCGGCGAAGCGGGCCAAGGGGATCGACGCGCGAATCGGCTTCCGCTTCGGGGCTAACGAGTATGTCGCGCGGGTGAAGAAGGGCGGGATTCGCGTTGAACGCGCGACGCTCGAGCGGTGCGACGTCATCCTGTCAGGCGCGCCGGCGACGCTGGCGTCGGTAGTCTATGGTGGCCAGCCGCTCGACCGGCTCGGTGTCACCGGTGACCGCGTGTTGGCCGAGAAGTTCGTCACCTTGTTCGTGCTGCCGCCCAAGGTTGGCGCCGACGCGGCAGGTTGAGGGACGCGTCGTGCCCGGCTAAGGCCGCGCCCATGTCGAAGATGTTCAAGATCACACTGACCGATGGCACCGTTCGCGAAGTGCCGGAGGGATCGACTCCGGCCGACGTCGCCGCGGCGATCGGGCCGGGTCTGGCGAAGGCGGCGCTGGCGGCGCGGGTCGATGGCGAGCTGCGCGATCTCAACCGGCCGTTCGACCAGGATGCCACTCTGACACTGATCACGGCGCGCGACGAACGGGACGCTTTGGAGCTGTTTCGGCACGATTATGCGCATGTCCTGGCAGAGGCAGTGCAGAAGCTGTTCCCGGGGACGCAGATCACCTTCGGACCGGCGACCGACGACGGTTTCTATTACGACTTCGCCCCGGCACCGGGACGGGGGCCGTTCACCGACGAGGAGCTGCCGCTGATCGAGGCCGAGATGCGCCGGATCATCGCTGCCGACGAGCCACTGGTGCGCGAGGAGTGGCGGCGCGAGGATGTGCGGGCGTTTTTCGAGCGGACTGGCGAAACGTATAAGGCGCAGTGGGTGATGGAGCTGCCCGAGGGCGAAGCGATCACCATGTACCGCTCGGGCGCGTCGGACGATGCGTGGATGGACCTGTGTCGGGGGCCGCATTTGCCCTCGACCGGCAAGCTCGATCCGGCGGCGTTCAAGCTGACGCGGGTGTCGGGTGCCTATTGGCGCGGCGACCAGAACAACCCCATGCTGAGCCGCGTCTATGGCACGGCATGGCTCAACAAGAAGCAGCTCGACGCGCATCTCGTGCGGCTGGAAGAGGCGGCCAAGCGCGACCATCGCCGGATCGGGCAGGAGATGGACCTGTTCCACCTCCAAGCAGAGGCCCATGGCAGCGTGTTCTGGCACCCCAAGGGGTTCGTGCTGTGGCGCGCGCTGGAGACCTATATGCGCCGCCGGCTCGATGCGGCGGGCTATGACGAGGTCAAGACGCCGCAGCTCATGGACGCGCGCCAGTGGGAGAAGAGCGGCCACTGGGGCAAATATCGCGAGAATATGTTCGTTGTTCCGGACGAGATCCCGAATGCCGAAGAAGAGGGGCCGGTGCTGTCAGGCAAGGGCGAGTTGATGGCGCTCAAGCCGATGAACTGCCCGGCGCATGTGCTGATTTTTAAACAGGGCATCACCAGCTATCGCGACCTGCCGATCCGCATGGCCGAGTTCGGCTGCTGCCACCGCAATGAGCCGCATGGCGCGCTGCACGGCATCATGCGGGTGCGCCAGTTCACCCAGGATGATGCCCATATTTTCGTGCGCGAGGACCAGTTGATCGACGAGGTGCGGGCATTCTGCGATCTGCTCGACAGCGTGTACCGTGACCTCGGCTTCGACCATTACGCGATCAAGCTGGCGCTGCGGCCCGACAAAAGGTTCGGGTCGGACGCGATGTGGGACTGGTCCGAACAGTCACTGCGCGACGCGGTCAGGGCGACCGGGCGCGATACCGAGGAATATGGCTGGGAGGAACTGCCGGGCGAAGGTGCCTTTTACGCACCCAAGCTGGAGTTCCACCTGACGGACGCGATCGGGCGGACGTGGCAGGTGGGCACAATACAGACCGACACGGTGCTGCCCGAGCGGCTGGACGCGAGCTACGTCGGTGAAGATGGCGCGCGCCACCGGCCGGTGATGCTCCACCGCGCGATCCTGGGCACATTCGAGCGGTTCATCGGTATCCTGATCGAGCATCACGCCGGGCGCTTCCCGCTATGGCTGTCGCCGGTGCAGACGGTGGTGGCGACGATCGTTTCTGATGCCGACGGCTATGCCACTGACGTGCTGGCCAAGTTGAAGGCGGCCGGCATCCGCGCCGAAGCGGACCTGCGCAACGAAAAGATCAACTACAAGGTGCGCGAACATAGCTTGGCCAAGGTCCCGCTGCTTCTGGTCGTCGGCAAACGCGAGGCCGAGGAGGGCACGGTAGCGATCCGTCGGCTGGGGTCCGAGGAGCATCAGAAGGTGATGACGCTGGACGAAGCGATCGCGATGATCGTCGACGAGGCGGTGCCGCCTGACCTGCGCGCGAACTGACGCCACCATGCCACAGGAGAGCCGAATTCGGCCGAATCCCCTTCACAAGCGGCGAGCGAAGCCTTAGCTGGCGCTGACCACAACCATATTTGGAGACTCTGCTATACCACCGCCCTATCCGCGCCGATCACAGGCGCCGCCGCAGTTTACCGGCCCCCGCTACAACGAGTTCATCCAGGCCCAGAAAGTCCGGGTGATCGACGAAAATGGCGAAAATCTGGGCGTGATGTATACGCGCGAGGCCTATGAGCAGGCAGTCGGAGTCGGCCTCGACCTGGTCGAAATCAGCCCCAATGCCGACCCGCCCGTGGCCAAGTTCCTCGACATCGGCCGCTTCAAATATGAAGCGCAGAAGAAGGCCAACGAGCAGAAGAAACGCCAGAAGACGCAGGAGATCAAGGAGATCAAGATGCGTCCGAACATTGACGACCATGACTATGACACGAAGATGAAGAAGGTCGTCGAGTTCCTCGAGGACGGTGACAAGGTCAAGGTGACGATGCGCTTCCGCGGACGCGAGATGGCGCACGGCCAGCTCGGCATGGCCGTGTTGCAGCGGGTCCAGGCGGAGACCGGCGAGATCGCCAAGGTCGAGGCCCATCCGCGGATGGAAGGTCGGCAAATGTTGATGGTGCTGTCGCCGAAATAGGCGCAATTCGCCTTTCACCCGAAGAACAGGCCCGGCGTGCCCTTACGGCAGTCGGGCTTTTCTTTGCCTGCCCGCCACTGCTGTTGCAATCGCGCCGCATACGCCGAGGAAATGGCGGGAAAGCGACGCGCCGTATATCTTTGGCCGCGGTGGACGATTAGTCTTCTTCGCAACGAAAAATGAACAGAAACTCTGGAGTGGATAAGATGGGCAAGTCGATTTGGCTCGCGTCGGCGGGGATTGTGGCACTGACGGCAGCACCGGCGTTCGCGCAGGACACCGGGCAGGTCGATCCGACCACACAGAATAGCCCGACTACTGCTGCCGACGCGGTGGCAACCACTGACACGGCCCAGACGCCGGTCGACACTGGCGACATCATCGTCACCGCGACTCGCCGTAACGAAGCCCTGTCCAACGTCCCGCTGGCAGTGAGTGCGGTCACGGCCGACACGCTCAAAAACACCGGCGCGAGCGACATTCGCCAGCTCAACCAGGTTTCGCCTTCGCTACTGGTCTCGTCGACCTCGTCCGAAGCGGGCGCCGGCGGCGCACGCATCCGCGGCATCGGTACGGTCGGCGACAACCCCGGCCTCGAAAGCTCGGTCGCTACCTTCATCGACGGCGTCTATCGCTCGCGGGTCGGCACCGGCCTGACCGAACTTGGCGCGCTCGACCGCATCGAAGTGTTGCGTGGTCCGCAAGGTACGCTGTTCGGGCGTAACGCCTCGGCCGGCCTGATCTCGGTGTTCACCGCCAAACCGTTATTCCACACGGAAATCACCGGGGAAGCAACGGTCGGCAACTATAATCTCCGACGCTTCGAGGCGGGGGTGACCGGTCCGCTGAGCGAGTCGCTCGCCGCGCGGATCGATGGTGTTTACGTCAAGCGCGACGGCTTCATCCGCGACGTGATTTCGGGTCGCGACATTAATAACCGCAATCGCTACCTCATTCGCGGGCAATTGCTTTATCAACCAAGCAGCGACCTGTCGGTGCGGCTGATCGGCGACTATTCGAAGCGCAACGAGGAATGCTGCGCGGCGACCTATATCAAGGCGCAGGACGCGGTTGCCGCCGGTGCGGGATCCTTCACGTACGCGCCGTCGACCTTTGCCGCGTTGGAGCGCGGGCTGGGCGCGATCATCAATGACGACACGTTTGCGCGCAAGGCATCGGTGACACCGGGCCGCGATTATAACAGTGACGTGCGGGACTATGGCTTCTCGGGCGAGCTGAACTACAAGTTCGGATCGACGCAGCTGACGTCGATCACCGCCTATCGCTACAACAAGTTTATCCGCGGCCAGGACGCGGACTATAATAATCTCGACATCCTCTATCGCGACGGTCACGGCGGGGCGGGCAACCGTTTCAAGACCTTCACGCAGGAGCTTCGTCTGCAGGGCTCGTTGCTCGGCGGGCATCTCGACTGGCTGGTCGGCGGTTATTACGCCAACGAAAAGCTTCAGGCGAAGGATAATCTGTCGGCCGGGGCGGACTTCGACCGCTTCTTCACCGCGCAGGTGCGGGCGTCGAGTCCGGCGCTGGCGCAATTCCCCGGCTATTTCGCGCTCAACGCTTTCGCGCAGGGCTTCCTGGCTAACCAGCTGGCGACGAACCCGGCATTTGCCGGCGTCCCCGTCGCCGCGCGACCGACCGTCATCAACGCTATTGCCAGCCGGGTGGCGAACACCCCAATCAGCAACGTGCTGGTGCAGGACGTGTTCAACCAGAAGGACACTAACTACGCACTGTTCACCCACAACATCATCAAGATCACCGACGCGCTGAGTGCAACGATCGGCGTCCGCTACACGCGTGATCACAAGACGCTGAATGCGAACCTCGTCAGCGGCAGCCAGTGCTCGGCTTACCAGAACAACATCGTCCAGCTGCGAGCTCTTGCCGCGGCAGCAACGGCGAACCCGGCGACATATGGCGCGTTGACGCCGGCAATCGTCGGGTTGTCGAATGCGCTTGCAGGGACGGTACTGACGCCCCTCGCCGGTGCCCCGTGCTTCCCGC
Source organism: Sphingomonas sp. (assembly GCF_031380695.1). GTDB lineage: Bacteria > Pseudomonadota > Alphaproteobacteria > Sphingomonadales > Sphingomonadaceae > Sphingomicrobium. The sequence continues at coordinate 7,786 of NZ_JANMWY010000123.1, forward strand.
CGCTCAACGCCATCAACGGCTCCTTTTCAGGTGGCAACAAGAAAGAATCGCGGTGGACCGGGACCGGCGTGCTTAGTTACAAGGTCATGCCGTCCACGCTGGTCTATGCGAGCTACTCGCGCGGCTACAAGGCCGGCGGATTCAACCTGGATCGGTCAGGCCTCACGTTCGGTAACGTCAACCTCAACGCCCTCCAGTTCGCGCCTGAGCTGGTCACCGCCTACGAGGCCGGTTTAAAGTATAAGAGCCGCTTTATCGACGTAAACATCGCCGGCTTCATCGAAGACTTTAAAAGTTTCCAGTTGAACACGTTCAACGGGGTCAATTTCGTCGTCGAGAACGTCAACGCCTGTACGTCCAGCCTGGGCGGGGCGGACAGCGACCCGCGTGCGGGGACGACCGTCGCCTGCAGTGGCGGCCGCCGCGCCGGTGTGCGTTCAAAGGGCATCGAGGTCGAGACCTTCTTCCGGCCGATCGCCAATGTCCGTGGCGCGCTGGGGGCGACACTGGTCGACACCAAATATCGCCAGAATCTGATTGGTGCGGCGGGCAATTCGATCATCGATGGATTGTTTCAGTTGCCCGGCCGGCGCCTGTCGAACTCGGCTCGCTTTACGGCAACCGGTTCGCTTGGCTGGACTCCGCCAATCGGCGATGCGGGGATGACCGCGCTGGTCTACGCCGACATGCGCCACTCGAGCGGATACAACACCGGCTCCGACCTCGACCTCGAGAAGATCCAGAAGAGCTTCAACGTCGTCAACGCCCGCATCGGCCTGCGTGGGCCGGGCCAGCGCTGGGGGATCGAGCTTTGGGCCCAGAACCTGTTCAACACCAACTACAAGCAGGTCGGCTTCGATGCGCCGTTGCAGGGTTCGGGTTCGACGCGGTCGGTCCAGTCGGGCTTCACAGCTCGCTCAAACGCCCTCTACGCGGCCTTCCTCGGTGAGCCGCGGACCTATGGCTTAACGCTGCGCGCCAAGCTGACTCCGGAGCATGCCGCTCCGCCGCCCTATGTCGCGCCGCCGGCTCCGCCACCGCCGCCGCCCGCAACGCAGACCTGTGTTGATGGGTCAGTGATCGAAGTGACGGCGACCTGTCCGCTGCCGCCCGCACCGCCGCCGCCGCCACCGCCACCGGCCAAGGGCGAGCGCGGCTAAGGCCAAGGCTTGTCTTTCTGGAGAAAGGGAGCCCCGCGGGAAACTGCGGGGCTTTTCTTATGCGGCTTTCGCGGTGGTGGAATCCGATGCGGTGGCGAGGAGCAGCTCGCGCAACAGCTCGACCTCCTTGTCGTTGAGCTTCCGGCCCTTGCCGTTGGTGACGTAGAAGACGTCGACCGCCCGCTCGCCGTAAGTGGCGATGTGAGCCGAGTGGAGCTGGTGTCCGGCGTCGTGGATTGCCTGGGCAAGGCGCGCGAGCAGCGCCGGGCGATCGTGGGCGTTGACTTCGACGACGGTTGTCCGGCTCGACGCCTGATCGGCAATGAGTACGCGCGGGGCGATGTCGAACGTCCGTTGGGCGCTCGGTGGGTCACGGGGCAGCGTGGGCCGCTCGCCCTCGATCCCGGCAATCACCGCGTCGAGCAGGCGCGCGCGCAGGCGGCGGTCGGTGTAGGCTCGACCCTGGCGGTCGTGGATCAGCAGATTGTCGATCGCCATGCCGTCGTGAGTCGTATGGATGCGTGCGTCGAAAATGCTCGCTCCCGCACCGGCCAGCGCGGCACAGGCGCGGTAGAACAGGCCGGGCGCGTCGGACGCGAACAGGCTGATGCGGGTCGCGCCCGAAGCCGCATCGTCCTCGGCGATGATGCTGGTGCGCGGGCCGCTACCGCCAGCTTCGGCGGCAGCGATCTGGCGCGCGTTGGAAAGTTGCCAGTCGAGCGACTCGGCTAGCCAATAGCTGTCGGGCAGGCGCGCGGCGTGGGCGGCGGCGGCACTCCATCCGAGGGCGGCGGCCAGTTCCTGCTGGCGATGTGCGACTTGCTCAGAGCGCCCGGTCTGCTTGTGACCAAGCCGAAGCCGCTCTTCGGCGGCTTCGAACAGGGAGCGGATGAGACTGCGCTTCCACTCGGTCCACGTCCCCGGCCCGACCGCGCGAATGTCGACGACCGTCAGGATCAGCAGCAAGCGCAGCCGCTCGGGACTTTGCACGATCTGCGCGAAATCCTCGATCGTGGTCGGATCGGACAGGTCGCGTCGAAAAGCGGTGTTGGACAGCAGCAGGTGGTGCCGCACCAGCCAGGCGACGGTTTCGGTTTCGCCCGCGTCAAGCCCGAAGCGAGGGCACAGGCGCAGCGCGATGTCGGCACCCAACGCGCTATGATCGCCGCCGCGCCCTTTGGCGATGTCGTGGAGGAGGACTGCGACGTAGAGCACGCGGCGTGAGGCGATCTGCCTGAACATGGCGGTCGAGGCGGGATGCTCTTTGGCCTGCTCGCCCCGTTCGATGGCGGCGAGCAGACCGATGGCGCGGATGGTGTGCTCGTCGACGGTGTAATGATGGTACATGTCGAACTGCATCTGGCCGACGACGCGGCCGAAGTCGGGCACGAAGCGACCGAAGACGCCGGCCTCGTTCATCCAGCGCAGCGTCAATTCGGGGGCGTTGCGGTCGGTCAGCACGGCGAGGAAGCATTCGTTGGCGCGCGGATCGGTCCGAATCCTGTCAACCAGCCGCGCGTCGCGAGCGGCGGCGCGCATCGCCGACGGATGAATCTCGAGCCGCTCGCGCGCGGCCAGCGCGAAGATGTGGAGCAGGCGGACTGGGTCCTGCGCGAAGAAATCGTCGGACGGCAGGGCGATACGACCGCGATCGACGATGAACCCGTCGAGCTTGGCCGGGCGGCGGCGGATCGCCGGCAAGGCGAAGCGGCGGCCCTGGCGAGCGAGCTGTTCGTCCAATTGGGCAAGGAACAGCCCGGTCAGGTCGCCGACCGTCTTGGCGTTGAGGAAGTAGAATTGCATGAACCGCTCGACCGCGCTTTTGCCGGGCCGGTCGGCGTAGCGCATGGCGGCCGCAATCTCGCGCTGGCGGTCGAAGCCCAGCCGCTCCTCGGCGCGCCCGGCAGCGAGGTGGAGGTGGCAGCGGACCGACCAGAAGAAACGCTCGGCCCGCTCGAAACGGCGGTACTCCGACGCGCTGAACAGGCCGGCACCGACCAGCTCCGCCGGCTGCTGAACGCCATGGACATACTTACCGATCCAGTAGAGGGTATGAAGGTCGCGCAAGCCGCCCTTGCCATCCTTGACGTTCGGCTCGACGACATAGCGACTATCGCCCATCCGCTGGTGGCGTTCATCACGCTCGGCAAGCTTGGCGGCGACGAACTGGCGGGCCGTGCCGGCGACGACTTCGCGGCGGAAGCGCTGCGCCGTCTCGTCGGACAGCGCCTGATCGCCCCACAGGAAGCGCGCTTCGAGCAGCGAGGTGCGGATGGTCATGTCCGATTTAGCCAGCGAGATAGCTTCGAACGGCGTGCGAACCGACTGGCCGACCTTCAGTTTCAGGTCCCACAAAATATAGAGCAATGCTTCGCACACCTGTTCGCACCAGGGTGCCCTGCCAGGGGGAACGAGCATCATCAGGTCGAGGTCGCTGAACGGCGCCATCTCGCCGCGTCCGGTGCCGCCGAGCCCGACCAGCGCGATCCGCTCGGCCAGGGTCGGGTTGGGGTTGGCGAACACGCGCTGGGTGACGAGATCAAAGGCAAGGCGGACGATTTGGTCGGCGAGAAAGGCGTAGGCGGCGGCATGGGCGCGGCCACGGCCCGGCTCGGCGGCGACGCGCTCGGCGATCTCGGCTCGGCCGTCGGCCATGGCTTCGCGCAGAATGGTGGTGGCGGCTGCGATCAGACCGCCGCCGGCGGGCAGCGCGTCGAGCACTTCGGCGATTTGGCGCCGGTCGATGATTGTGCGGCGACGCGCAACTTCGCTTTCTGTTCGCGCCGGTTTCATGTGTTGTGCCGTCATTGGCCTCACCGTGCGCTACCAACAGCGTGATCGCAACCGTCCGGCGCAGGATCGCCTTGGTGCGCCCGACTTGCTATGAAATTTCGATGACCGACCCGTCCCTCGAAATTGCCGCACAAGAAGGCGTGGCTGCATTCCAGAAGAGCGATTTCCCCGCCGCCATCCTCGCCTTCGAAAAGGTCACCTCCGCCGAGAATGCCAGCGCCCACAGCTGGCTAGTCCTGTCGCAATGCTATGCAGCAACGGGCGATCTCGCACGCGAGGATGCGGCGCTCGACACGGTGCTGGCGATGGAACCGCGCAATGTGCTGGCGTTGATCCGCAAGGGGGAGGGAATGGCGCAGCGCGGGGACGATCGCGCTGCCGTAAGCTATTTCAACCTCGCCCTGAGCAATGCGCCGGTCGATTCGTCACCGGGGATCGCCAGAAGCCTGGAGCGCGCCGCGGCGGCGAGCGCAGCGGCAAGTGGCCGATTCGCGGCCCACCTCGAGCAAAGTCTCGACGCCGCAGGGTTCGCGGCGGGCCAGCGGCCCGCGCTGTTCGACGAGGCCATCGGCATCATGACGGGGCGCATGCCCGTCCAGGTCCAGCAGCCGACCAGCTTCTTCTATCCGGGCTTGCCGCAAACCAGCTTCTACGATCCGGGAGCCTTTCCTTGGGTCGCCGCGCTGGAGGCGGCGGCACCGGCAATCCGCGCCGAGCTCGTTGCGCTGCTCGACGAGCGCGACGGTTTTCATCCTTATGTCGAGGGCGACGCAGACCGGCCTAACCGCGGCCATGCGCTGCTCGACGATCGCCGCTGGAGCGCGTTCGATCTGTATCGCAGCGGGCAGCCCGTAAAAGATAATGTACGGCGTTGTCCCGCCACGATGCGCGCGCTGGCCGGCGCGCCATTGCCATTGATCTCGGGCCGGTCGCCGATGGCCCTGTTCTCGTTGTTGGAGCCGAGGACCCACATCCCGCCGCATTGGGGCATGCTCAACACGCGGCTGATCTGCCATTTGCCGCTGATTGTCCCGCCCACGTGCCGTCTGAGGGTCGGCAATCACCAGCGAACGGTCGAGCCGGGCCGCATGATGATCTTCGACGACAGCATCGAACATGAGGCGTGGAACGACAGCGACAAGGTACGGGTCGTACTGCTGTTCGAAATCTGGCGCCCGGAAATCAGCGAGCGCGAGCGCGAGGCGCTCACCGCGATGTTCGCCGCGGTCGGCGACTTTGAATCGGCGTCAGGTTGATTCGGCGGCGAGTCGCTTGAGCGCATACAGTGCGTCGAGGGCTTCACGGGGCGTGAGCGCGTCGGGGTCGATTCCGGCGACGGCGGCGGCGAGGGGGTCGGGCGCGGGTTGTTGCGGGGCGGTGGCGGCGAACAGGGGAAGGTCGTCGAGCGAGACCTTCGACCGGATCGGGCCCCCTCTGATTCTGGTTGCGGATCTGCGCGCAGGGCTGTAGTACAGCCGTTTGGCTTGAGCCGTCGCGGCAACTTCGAGCTTTGCGATAGCCCCTTTTGCGATTTC
>NZ_JANMWY010000138.1:0-10982 GCF_031380695.1 Sphingomonas sp.
CGCGCCGTCCTAGACCCCGGCCTGCGTCGGGGAACAGCAATTTACCCTGTCCTACAGCCCCGCAGCCTGCCTATGCTCGCCCTGATGACCACCAACCGCCATCCGCGGACCCGCGCCGATGGCTCCGTTGCCCCGCTAAGCTTACTAAACTGACGCAAATCGCTAGCGGACGAATGAACATCGACAGTTTAAGCGCGAAGGAGATCAGATCGGCTTCAGGAAGAGTCTGTTCATCCTGAGCTTGTCGAAGGACTGTTCTTCCTTCTAACGCGAACTCGATAAGGGCAGGGCTTCGACAGGCTCAGCCCGAACGGAATTTGGGAGAAACTATATGAACATCGACAGAGTTTCCGCAGTCGTCACCGGCGCCGCTTCCGGCCTCGGCGAGGCCACCGCGCGCGCCCTCGCCGCCAAGGGCGCGAAAGTTGCCATCTTCGACCGCGACGTCGAGCGCGGCGAAAGGGTCGCGGCGGAAATCGGCGGCATCTTCTGCGAAGTCGACGTGACCAGCGACGAGAAGGTCGGCGCGGCGTTCGACAAAGCCCGCGCCGCCCACGGTCAGGAACGCATCCTCGTCAACTGCGCCGGCGTCGCCAACGCGGTGAAGACCGTCGGCCGGGACAAGGAGACCAAGGAGCCCAAGCGCTATCCCGTCCACCAGTTCGAGCTGGCGATCGCGATCAACCTGGTCGGCACCTTCCGCTGCATCGCTTATTCGGCGTTCGGCATGGTCGGGCTTGACCCGCTCGAGGACGGCGAGCGCGGCTGCATCATCAACACCGCCTCGGTCGCGGCGCAGGACGGCCAGATCGGCCAGGCCGCTTATTCCGCCTCGAAAGGCGGCGTGCTGGCAATGGCGCTGCCGATCGCGCGCGATCTGATGAACGACGGCATTCGCGTCAACACCATCCTGCCGGGCATCTTCAAGACGCCGATGGTGGCGATGATGCCGGCCCAGGTGCAGGACGCGCTGGCAGCGCAAGTGCCCTTCCCGAAGCGGCTCGGCACGGCCGAGGAATATGCCAAGCTGGCCTGTTTCATCGCCGAAACGCCCTATCTCCATGCCGAGAGCATCCGGTTGGACGGCGGAATCAGGATGGCGCCGCGCTGATAAACTCAGGAGACGTGGTCAGGGCGCGGTGGCACCTTTATCATGTCCCATAGCAGGTCCGCCTCCGGCAGATCGGCGGCCGGCTCGACCGCGCGTTGGAGGATGTCGACCTGGCCGCGCACGATCTGCAATTGCAGGCGCAGGGCAACCGCGTCGAGCCCCTCGACCCGCCACTGGATCATCAGCGCTGTCAGCCGCTCGGCCTCGGCTAGCGCCTCCGCCAGCGCCCCGAACCAGTGCGCGCGCTGCGCCGCCGCCTTATCATCCCATCGCCGATGCACGCTCGCCCCCTCGCTGCGTCGTTCTGCGACCAAGGAGCTTGCTGGCGTCCTACGCAAGCCACCATTATGGATTTGATCGGTTTCGGATCAATTGACCAGCGACAGCGGCGCCAATTTGGTTATGATCCGTTTTGCTCGGTACATGCTTCGAAAAGGGTCTTTTCATGATGTACGCCAGCCGGCTTGCCGGCGAACCCGTGGGTTCGCCGGGCGAGCACCTTCCGCCCGCGCTTGTCTTCGGTAGCAGCGCCGCAGCACGTGATCGCGGCATTGCCCAGATCGAGGCTGCCGGCCTCCGCCTTGCTGCCGCAGTCCCGATCGAGGATGCGGTCGAGCGGATCGACCACCAGCCGGCGGCCAGCGCGGTGTGGATCGAACTCGACCGCGACCACGGCGATGCACTCGACCGGCTGCTGTCGCGGATCGATCGGGATGCAGACGCCGGCGTTTATGGTGCAGTCATCTGCGCCGGGGCGGCTCTGATCGATCCGATCTCGGCGCGGCTGACCAGTCCACGAGTCACGCTTCTGGTCGACGGCGACTGCAACGATCGCGTCGTCGCCCTCGCGCTAGCTTGCGCGATCCCCCCGCCGGCCAAGGTTGGGGACATCGCAACCGACAATAGCACCGCCCGTCTGCGTCAACTGAGCGAGGACGTCGGCCGCATCGCCGCGACTCTCGCTCGCCTGTCGAACGGTCCCGACAGCGTGAAGGGCCTCGCCGTCGCCCCTGCTGGATCGACCGAGAAACCTGCTGGCCAAGTGACCCGCGAACAGGTCCAGTCGGTGATCCGGGCGCGGCGGGTGCGGGCGCGCTTCTTCTCGGAGGAGTTGTTCGCCGATCCCGCATGGGACATGCTGCTCGACCTGACCCAGTCAGAGATCGCCCAGGTTCGCGTGCCGGTGTCCAGCCTGTGCATCGCCGCCGCCGTCCCGGCAACGACCGCGCTGCGCTGGATCAAGACGCTGACGGACACCGGCATCTTCCTCCGCCGGGCCGATCCGCATGACGGCCGCCGCGTGTTCGTCGAGCTCTCCGCAGCCACCAGCCTGGCGATGCGCAACTATTTCGGTCATGTCGGCGCAGTGGCTGGGAGTTGAAAGACGCGCGGCCGATCGTGCCATGTCGGCGGACGCGTCACAAGGTCCGCCAGCGTCAGCTTGGCATCGGTGTTGCGCATCCAGGCCTTCGCCCATCCATTAGCCGCTTTGCCATGCTCGCCGAGCCGGGGGGAAAGTCGGCCTCGGCAGAACCGCCGTCGCTGAAGCCCACCGGCTGCGCCATTTCGAAATAGTTTCCTTCGGTCCGGTGACGGCGGCGCCGGAAAAATCTCAGTTGCGGCCAAATGGGTTTCCTCCAATATGTCGCCGGTGTGGCTCACCGGCTGGGCCGGAATTTGTGCGGCGTGGCATTTCGCGAGCACCACGGCGGCGGTGGAGGCGGACGTCAGCCGGGCCACCTGTTGATAGAGCGCGGCGGTGTTGCGGGCGCGCAGGTTGCGCGTGGAGTAGCGCCTTCTTCAACAGCGCCCAGATCTGCGTCGCTACCAAGCGACTCTATGTTCACGAGGGTTTTTACGACGTCCTGCGCGACCGGCGGGCGGCAATCGCTATCAGTCAAGGTCGTCAATATCGCGCGCCGCATGGAAACCGGAACGATCCGGATCAACCAGATCTGACGCTGCGCCCCGGCAATCCCTTCGCTTGTCACAAACAGAGCGGTTTCAGGGTCGAAATGGCATCGAGGGGCTGCTCGAATTATGGTGCCGCAGGCCGTCTATCTGGCGAAAGATGCGGTCTGACCGCATGGCTATGCGTCATTCGATGGCGTCAATTCGTCGGCCGGGAGGAGCGGCAACAAGTGTCTGGTGGGCGCTGACGGGCTCGAACCGCCGACATCTTCCGTGTAAAGGAAGCGCTCTACCAACTGAGCTAAGCGCCCGCGCTTGCGGTGGCGGCGCGATGCCATGTCACGGGCGCCGGGGCAAGGCGGTGAATGCGTATCGCTACAGCCCCCTCACTAACCGCACCGTCATCGCAATCCACGGCGGGTCGGTGACGACCTGCTGGCGGCTACCAGGGCCGGGCGGAAGCAAGTGGAGTTTTCCGCCGTCAGTGCTGCTCCCCGCCTCGCGACCGATCAGGCGACCGAACAGGAAGCGACCGGCGGGGCGCGGGACGAGCACGTCGCGGTTGAGCGCGCGGGCAAAGTCTTCGGGATCGAGCTGCTCGCACCAGATTTCGTCGCCCGCGCGATAATCGCCGAGCGACGCCGATACAGTCATCGCCACCTGGCCCGCTCCTGCCTTGGGCGGTACGACGATGCCGTTGCGACGCGGGGCGGCGGCCCCGCCCGCGCCCAGCACAGCGACCACCGGCAACTCGCTCTTGTCAGGGCTGTCGACCAAGTCCGATGCCTCGACTCCCAACGCGCCGGCAATGCGGTTGAGCCAGCCGACCGAGACAGTGCGCGTCCCGGTTTCGAGACGACCTATCGTCTGCGGTGTGGTGGGCGGAGTGCAGGCTCGAGCGACATCGTCGAGCGTCAAGCCGCGGGCGCGTCGAACTTCACGGATGCGGGTGATCATGGGTGCCCTCTCTAACCAATTCGGTTTTACACTGTCCTACAGATTATCCCGTGTGGCAAGCCTTGGCGAATCGGGAACGAGTGCAGGAGTGAGAGGAATGGCGCGACGCGAAGGACAACGACTGCTGGAAGAACGGGCAATCCGCGACGAGGTCGTCTGCGCGGCAGCCCTCCCCCCGGCGCACGGCGCACGCCGTGGCCGCTTAGTCACTGTCAATCTCGCCGAGTCGCCACTCGGCTGGTTGTTCGGTCATGGCCATCTCACCGAGCGGCAATTTGCCGCAGGTGAGCGGCTACGCGCCGATTTTGAACGTGGCAACCTCGAACCGCGCGTGACCATGTCATGGGATGGAGCGCAGGTTGCGCGCGGCGGCGGTGCCTCGCCGTCGATCGACCCGACCGGCGCGCAGATCGACGCACGGCGGCGGTTCGAAACGGCGGTCGTGGCGGCGGGGGGAGGGCTCGGCGATATATTGTGGCGAGTGGTCTGCGCCGGCGAAGGGATGCGCGACGCCGAACGGGCGCTCGGCTGGCCGGCGCGGGCGGGCAAGCTGGTGCTGACCTTCGCACTCGACCGAGTGGCGGACCATTATCGTATGCCACACTAGCTGGGCCGCTGGACCGCCTGCCGATACGCGCCTATCCTGTGCGTAAGGGAGAGAGAGCATGATCCTGTTCGGTTCGTCGATGTCGCCATTCGTGCGCAAGGTGCTGGCGTATGCCAACGAGAAGGGGATCAAGCTGGAACTACGCGCGATGGGGTTGGGCAGCGCCGATCCAGATTTCCTCCGCGCCAGTCCGCTGCGCAAGATGCCGGCGCTGATGGACGGCGACTACACCGTCGCCGATTCGAGCGCGATCGTGCAATATCTCGAGGCTCTCCATCCCGATCCGGAATTAATCCCGGCCGATCCGCGTCAGCGCGGCACGGTGATTTGGCTAGAGGAATGGGCCGACACGATGCTGTCGGGCTGCGGTGGCAAAATGTTCTTCAACCGCATCGTCTCGCCAACGTTCCTCAAGGTCGAGGGCGACTTGGCCTTGGCGGACAAAGCCGAGCATGAGGAATTGCCGCAGGTCATGGACTATCTGGAAAAGCTGATCCCGGACTCGGGCTTTCTCGTCAGCGACCGACTGACCCTCGCTGATATCGCCGTCGCTAGCCCGTTTGCCAATTTCCAGCATCTCGGGCTCGATTTAAACCGCTGGCCTCGCGCCAAAGCATTTGCCGACGCGATCCTCGCCCGACCGAGTTTCGCCGCGATCATTGTAGGCGAGAAAGCCTTCTTCGCCAAGATTGCGGCCGCCTGACCGCGGCCGCTGCCTATGCGGCGGGCTCGAGGAACTCTTCGCGGTTGCCGACTTGCCCGGCAAAAGATGAGCCCAGGAACGAGCGATCGTTCGACGTGGCGCGCCTGGTCGGGCGGTCGAGTTGCTGGCCTGACTGCTGCTGGCGGCCAAGCAAGTGCTGATCACGGGAATTGTCGTGCGGTTCGCGCTGAACCATGGCTGAAATCCTCTCCAGGATCTGGCGTCCTTGGCGGTTCAACGCCGTTCGCGATTTCCCGTTCCGCGCTGTGCGACGAGCCGAAGTAATTGGCGACGAACGGAAAAAGCCGCAGGGTCACCCCCGACGGCTTAATCTGTTGGCGACCGGAAAAACGCGGCTTAGGCGGCGTCGCCCTCGGCTGGAGCTTCGGCGGCCGGGGCCGCCTCGGGGTTGACCTCGGCGGTCGCGCCCGGTTCGGCATTGGGGTCGTACGCTTCAGTGAAGCCGGCCTCGTCGCGTTCGAACATTGACGCCATCACGTCGACGCCCTTCGCCTGCAGTTCCGCTTCTTCCGGCGAGCGGGCCACGTTGACCTTGACCGTTACGCTGACCTCGGGGTGCAGCGCGATCCGGACGTCATGCAGGCCGATCGCCTTGATCGGCTTGACGAGGATGACCTGGTTCTTGGTCACCTTGGCGCCCTCGGCGTCCAGCGCGTCGACGATGTCGCGCGCGCTGACCGAGCCGTAGAGCGCGCCGACGTTCGATGCCTGACGGATGAGGATGACCGACTTGCCGTCGACGTCCTTCGACGCGACTTCGGCATCGCCACGCTTGTTGGCGTTGTCGCTTTCGATCTTGGCGCGGTTCGATTCGAACAGTTTTCGGTTTCTTTCATTGGCCCGCAGCGCCTTTGTGTTGGGCAGCAGGAAATTGCGTGCGAAACCGTTCTTGACGGTGACCACGTCACCGATCGAGCCGAGCTTCTCGACGCGTTCGAGCAGGATGACGTCCATGGTGAGGCCTCCTTACTTCACGAGGTAGGGGAGCAGGCCGATCTGGCGGGCGCGCTTGATCGCCTTGGCCAGCTCGCGCTGCTTCTTGGTCGAGACCGCAGTGATGCGGCTCGGAACGATCTTGCCTCGCTCGGACACGAAGCCCTGCAGCAGGCGCACATCCTTATAGTCGATCTGGGGGGCATCCTTGCCACTGAACGGGCACGACTTGCGACGACGGAAAAAGGGACGACCCATGGCTCAAGCCTCCTGTTCGGCGCGGGGCGCGCGGTCGGGGCGATCGCCGCCGCCGCCATAGCCACCACGGTCACCGCCGCGATCACGATCACGGTCGCCGCCGCCGAAGCCGCCGCCACCGAAGCCGCCGCGATCACCGCCGCGGCCACCGCGATCGCCGCCGCGTTCACGGTCACGATCATTTTTGCGCATCATCACCGACGGGCCGGCCTCATGGGCATCGACCTTGATCGTCATGAACCGCAGCACGTCTTCGTTGAGGCCGGTCTGGCGCTCGAGCTCGGCCACCGCCGGCGCCGGCGCGTCGACTTCGAGCATGACGTAATGCGCCTTGCGGTTCTTCTGGATACGGTAAGCGAGGCCACGCAGGCCCCATGTCTCGGTCTTGACCACCGATCCGCCGTTGTCGGTCAGGATCTTGGTCGCGTTTTCCGCCAAAGCATCGACCTGGGCTTGAGCCAGGTCCTGACGCGCGAGGAAAACATGCTCGTAAAGCGGCATGCTTGTCTCATCTGTTGGCCGATCGTTGACGCCGCACCATGCGAACGCCCCTCCGGCTGTCGTTCAAAAGCAACCGGGGCGCGGCAACGCCACACCCCGGACGAGCGGGCCTATGGTCGAAGCGCTGCGAAAAGGCAAGGCGGCGGCGGGTCGGCATGGCTGAAGATGAACAAGTCGATGGTGTAAAGTTGATGGTTGCCGCTGTTTCCGGCGGCGAGCAGGGTCCGGGGCGGAGACCGCTGTGGACGTCGATCTTCACCGATCTTCACGGTGGCGACGGAGGGCGTCCGCCCGCGAAAAGTCCCAAAGGTCGCACTGACCATGGGGCATTCGGGACGCATGGCGCTGCTCCAAAATTCGCGAAGTTTGCGGCCCGTCGGCGCAAGGATCGCGATGATGCCTGAGAGATGGTTGGCACGGCCACGCGAGCGCGAAAGAGCATCGAACGATTGCATCGACCAGCCTGTGCGCCGTCGCGTGGCTGTAGGAAAGTTGTTTCGGTTGGGGCCGGAAACAGGCGTCAGGCAAAGGCGACGCGCAGACGCTCGAGGTCGCGCAGTGCCGGTATAATTATTGAGCGCCCGCCGATTCGTGCCATAGCTCGGTAATGGCCACCAACCTCCGCCCCGTCGCCGCCGCCGAAGACCCGCTCGACGGGACGAGCCTGCCCGGCTGGCTTTACCACGACCCCGACTTCTTCGCTGCCGAGCGTGCCGCGTTCCTTCGCGCGGCGCCGCAAGTCGTGTGCCATGCCAGCGAGATCGCCTTGCCCGGGGAGTGGCGGACATTCGACTATCTCAGCGAGAGCGTGATCGTCATTCGCGGGGACGACGGCGTCGCGCGCGCCTTTGCCAATGTCTGCCGCCATCGCGGGTCGCGGCTGGTCGATGGCGAGGCGGGGTGTGCGGCGCGGCTGACCTGTCCTTATCATGCCTGGACTTACGCAAAGGACGGGCGGCTCGTCGGGGTGCCGATGCGCGAGGAATATCCGGGGCTCGATCCGGCGGCGCTCGGGTTGGTGCCGGTGGCGCTGGAGGAGTGGCGCGGGTTTCTGTTCGTGACGCTGGAGCCGGGCGCGCCGTCCGTCGCCGAGATGATGGCGCCGCATGAGGGCGAGGTGGCGCCTTACTGGTTCGAGGAATTGCGCGCGACGGGCAAGGTGACGCTGCGCCCGCGCGCGCTCAACTGGAAGACGATCGCCGACAATTATTCGGACGGGCTGCATATTCCGGTCGGGCACCCGGGGCTGACGCGATTATTCGGGCGGGGGTATCGGATCGAGGCAGGCGAGCATGTCGACCGGATGGAGGGCGATCTGCGCGACGAGCCGAGCGCCAATTGGTCGGAGCGGGCGTATCAAAAGTTTCTGCCGGAGGCGGCGCATTTGCCGCCGTCGCACCGGCGCAAGTGGCTCTATTTCAAACTGTTCCCCAATGTCGCATTCGACATTTATCCCGACCAGGTCGACTTCATGCAGTTCCTGCCGGTAAGCGCGACGCAGACCGTTATCCGCGAGATCAGCTATGCGTTGCCGGACAGCAGTCGCGAGATGCGGGCGGCGCGCTTCCTCAATTGGCGGATCAACCGGCGGGTCAATGACGAGGATACGGTGCTGATCAGCCGCGTGCAGGCGGGGATGGCGAGCCCGAGCTATGTCGCGGGGCCGCTGGGGACGAGCGAAGTGTGCCTGCGCAGCTTTGCGCAGAAGCTCAGGCGGCTGGTTCCGGAGGCGCGGCTGGCGCGATCTCCATGGAGCCCGTGAAGCGGCGCGACAAATAGCGCACGGGAAACCCGGCCGCGGCAAGGCCGAAGCCCCACAGGGTCGGCTCCCACCCGGCGCCGACGAACATCATGACGCTGTAGGCCATCGCGACGACCAATAGGGCGGTCCAGCGGCCGCCGACCCTCAGCTTCAGCGCGGCAGCGGCGCAGACGATGTAGAGGATCAGCGCGGCGACGGTCGAGACGAGCGTGATGAAGATATAGACGGGGACGAAGCTGTCACTGCTGCTGGCGAGGACGAGCAGCGCGGCAATCAGCGCGCTGGCGCATAGTGCGCCACTGGGCGCGCCGCGCGAATTGGTGCGGCGGAACAGGGGCGGGAGGTCACCCGCGCGGGCGAGGGTGCGTGACACTTCGGCGCCGAGCATCAGGAGCGCGTTGGCGGTGCCGAAGGCGCTGACGGCGGCGATGGCGGCGACGACTGCGCCGGCGGCGTGGCCGAGGATCGGCGCGATGGCGTCGGCGAAGGGCGCGCCGCTGGTTGCGGCCCGCACGCTCGACAACAGCATCAGCGTGGCGACGGTAGCGGTAAGGTAGATTACGCCGGTCAGTGCGGTGCCGATCAGGGTCGCCCTCGGCACATTGGTCTCGCTGTCGTCGGTGACCGTCGCGACGACCGCAGCGGCTTCGAACCCGGTCAATGAGAACAGCATCAGCGCGCCGGCGGTGGCGATCGCGGTGAGGGTGAGCGGGACTGCGGCCAGTGGCTCGACCGGGGCGGCGGTGGCGAAGCGGGCGGCGACGAGCAGGACAACCGCCAGCAACGGCACGATCTTGATCAGCGTCGCGGTAATCTGAAGCCCGCCCGCCGATCGGACGCCGCGCAGGTTGATCGCCAACAGCGTTGCGATCGACAGCAGCGCGACGGTCACCAGCCCAACGCCGTGGCCGAGCGCTGGGACGATGTAGGACAGTGCGCCGGCCACTGCGATCGCGATCGCCGCAATCCCGGTCCACTGCGATACGGCATAGCTCCACAAGGTGACGAAGGCGGCGGTTTCGCCGAATGCCTGGCTGACGTAGGCAAACGGGCCGCCGGGGATGCGCGCGGCGAGAAGCGCAAGCGCGAACGCGAGGCACAGCGTGCCGCCGATGGTGACGGCAAAGGCGACCAGCATGTTGGCCCCGAATGGAGCGAGCGTCGTCGGCAGTAGATAGACGCCCGAGCCGATCATCGTGCCGACGACCATGGCGAGACTCATCCAACGTCCGAGCAGGCGCGGGGCTGGCGCGACGGCCAGAGGGGCGGGTGGCGACGCGATGGTCTGGTCGGACATGGCGGAGGCTTCGCACTGTCGCGCGGGCTTGGCAATCGCAGGCGCTGGGCCTAGAACCTGATCGCCTTCAGTGGAAGCGCTTCGCGCGTCCGCTGAAGGCGTGAATCAGGCGCTAATCATATGCTTAGAGCGTGATTCACGTTCCAGATTGTTCCAATCTGAAACGATCACGGTCTTGCCGCGCGGCTTGATTTGCAGGGGATTTTCATGCGCGCATTTCTGTTTCCGGGGCAGGGTAGCCAGGCGGTCGGCATGGGCGCGGCGCTGGGCAAGGCGAGCCGGGCGGCGCGCGACGTGCTGGAGCAGGTCGACGAGGCGCTGGGCCAGAGTCTCTCGCGGTTGATGCGCGACGGGCCCGAGGACGCACTCAAACTGACCGAGAATGCCCAGCCGGCGATCATGGCCAATGCGCTGGCGGTCTATGCGGTGCTGACCCGCGATTGCGGGGTGCAGCTGGGCAGCGCGGCGCAGGTCGCGGCGGGGCATAGCCTGGGCGAATATTCGGCTTTGTGCGCGGCGGGGGCGTTCGTCCTGGCGACGACGGCGCGGCTGCTGAAACTGCGCGGGCAGGCGATGCAGGCAGCGGTGCCGGTCGGCGAGGGGGCGATGGCGGCGTTGCTGGGTGCCGATGTCGAGCTGGCGCGCAGGATCGCCGAGGCGGCCGCTGCGGGCCTCGCGCAGGAGGGCGCAATCAAGAGCGTGTGCGAAGTGGCCAACGACAATGACCCGAACCAGGTGGTCATCTCGGGCCATTTCGCCGCGATCATGCGGGCGATCGAGCTGGCCAAGGGGATGGGCGCGAAGCGGGCGGTGCAGCTGCCGGTGTCGGCGCCGTTCCACTGCTCGCTGATGCAGCCGGCGGCGGATGCGATGGCGGCGGCGCTGGCCAAGACTATGATCCTGCGCCCGGCGGTACCGATC
>NZ_JANMWY010000162.1:0-9905 GCF_031380695.1 Sphingomonas sp.
CCGATCAGGGATCCGGTCTCGGCGGTTTCGCGCATGCCCTTTTCGACCGAAGGGATATATTCCTTCGGGACGTTGCCGCCCTTGATGTTGTCGCTGAACACGAACCCCGAGCCGCGCTCACCGGGAACGACGTTGATGCGAATTTCGGCAAACTGGCCCGACCCACCCGACTGCTTCTTGTGGGTGTAGGTCAGCTCGACCGGCTTCGCGAGATACTCGCGATAAGCGACCTGCGGCGCACCGACATTGGCCTCGACCTTGAACTCGCGCTTCATCCGGTCGACGAGAATCTCGAGGTGGAGCTCGCCCATCCCCTTGATGATCGTCTGGCCCGATTCATGGTCCGAAGTGACGCGGAACGACGGATCCTCGCGTGCCAAACGATTGAGCGCGATGCCCATTTTCTCCTGGTCGGCCTTGGTCTTGGGCTCCACCGCAACCTCGATGACGGGGTCCGGAAACTCCATCCGCTCGAGAATGATCGGCGCGTTGATGGCGCACAGCGTCTCGCCCGTGGTGGTGTCCTTGAGACCCGCCAGCGCGACGATGTCGCCCGCGTAAGCGATCTGGATGTCTTCGCGATCGTTGGCATGCATCAGCAGCATGCGGCCGACCTTTTCCTTCTTGTCCTTGACGCTGTTCATCACCTGCGACGCGGTCTCGAGTGTGCCCGAGTAGATGCGCGCAAAGGTCAGCGTGCCGACGAACGGATCGTTCATGATCTTGAACGCCAACGCCGAGAAGGGCGCGTCGTCGGCCGGGGCGCGCGTGTCGGACGTCACGCCATCCATCTTGAGGCCCTCGACCGCCGGGATGTCGAGCGGGCTCGGTAGATAATCGACCACGCCGTCGAGCAAGGGCTGGACACCCTTGTTCTTGAATGCCGAACCGCACAGCACAGGCACGAACGAGAAGTTGAGCGTGCCCTTGCGGATCAGCGCCTTCAACGTCTTCACGTCGGGCTCGTCGCCGCCGAGATAGGCCTCCATCACGTCGTCGTCCTGCTCGACCGCCATCTCGATGAGGTCTGTACGGGCCGTCGCCGCGGCGTCTTTGAGGTCGTCGGGAATGTCCTGATATTCAAACTTCGCGCCCAGGCTCTCCTCGAGCCAGATGATCGCGCGATTCTCGACCAGGTCGACCAGGCCCTTGAAGCCGCCCTCGATGCCGATCGGAAGGTACAGCACCGCCGGACGCGCGCCGAGGCGATCCTTGATCATGTCGATGCACATCTCGAAATTGGCGCCGGTGCGATCGAGCTTGTTGATGAAGCACATCCGCGGAACCTTGTACTTTTCCGCCTGGCGCCACACCGTCTCCGACTGCGGCTCCACGCCAGCAACGCCGTCGAAACAGGCGACCGCTCCGTCGAGCACGCGCAGCGAACGTTCGACTTCGATGGTGAAGTCGACGTGGCCCGGCGTGTCGATGATATTGATGCGATGCTCGGGGCCGTTGCCCTCTTCCGCCGACCAGAAGCACGTCGTGGCAGCCGACGTGATCGTGATCCCGCGCTCCTGCTCCTGCTCCATCCAATCCATCGTCGCCGTGCCCTCATGCACTTCGCCGATCTTGTAGGATTTGCCGGTGTAATAGAGGATGCGCTCGGTCGTCGTCGTCTTGCCGGCGTCAATGTGCGCCATGATGCCGATGTTGCGATAACGGTCGAGCGGATGGCTGCGGGCCATGTCGGTTTCCTTAGCGATTTGGGGGGCCGAATATGCGGCTACCCCCATGATATAGGTGCGAAAACTACCAGCGGTAGTGGCTGAAGGCGCGGTTGGCTTCGGCCATGCGATGCGTGTCTTCGCGCTTCTTGACGGCGTTGCCGCGGTTTGAGGCGGCGTCCATCAGTTCGCCAGACAGGCGCGCAGCCATGGTCTTCTCGGACCGCGCACGCGCCGCTGTGATCAGCCAGCGGATGGCCAGCGCCTGGGCGCGCTCGACGCGGACGTCGACCGGCACCTGATAGGTTGCACCACCAACGCGGCGGCTGCGCACCTCGATGCCCGGCTTCACATTGTTGAGCGCATCGTGGAACACGCCGATCGGCTCGCGCTTCAAGCGCGCCTCGACGCTCTCGAGAGCGCCGTAGACGATGCTCTCGGCGACCGACTTCTTGCCGTCGAGCATGATCGAATTCATGAACTTCGACAGGATTTGATCACCGAACCGGGGATCGGGCAGGATTTCGCGCTTCTCTGGGCGACGACGACGTGACATCAGAAATTCCTTCAGACGATGCGGCGCGCCCGCTCAGAGCGGCGCGGCCGAAAACCAGCGGTTATTTCGGGCGCTTGGCGCCGTACTTCGAACGCGACTGGCGACGATCCTTGACACCCTGGGTGTCGAGCACGCCGCGCAACACATGATAGCGCACGCCCGGAAGATCGCGGACACGCCCGCCGCGGATCAGCACGACGCTGTGCTCCTGCAGGTTGTGGCCTTCGCCGGGAATGTAGCTGATCACTTCGCGCTGGTTGGTCAGGCGAACCTTGGCGACCTTGCGCAACGCCGAGTTCGGCTTCTTCGGAGTCGTCGTATAGACCCGGGTGCAGACGCCGCGCTTCTGCGGGTTCTGCTCCATTGCAGGGACCTTGGACTTGGCTTTCTGCGGTTCGCGACCCTTGCGGATCAGCTGGTTGATCGTCGGCATGAAGCCTTCACCTTTCTAGGCCAGGAAGTCCCCGGCGGTTACTATTGCCCAACGCGAATTCGCCATGTCCGAGGCGGCAGAAGCCACCCGGTCATCACGTCGTCGAGCAATGTTCAGCTCTTGCCCGGCAAGGAGCGACGATATCGTCAGCCTTGCGGACGAGCGGGCCTTTAGCTTGCGTCGCCCAAAGGGTCAACCGGGCGTCGCTGAACTCAGACAAAGAAGCTGTCGGGCGACTGGACATGCCAGCTAGTCGCAATCGTCGTGGCGGCATTGGCATTATTCGGAGTAAAGCCGCCCGCCGCTGTTCCTAGCCAGTCGGACAAGGCGCCATTGTCGTTGCGCCACAGGATATCGTCGCGCCCGTCGCCATTATAGTCGGCGGTGGCCGCGACGTGCCAGCTGGTGGCGACGACGCTAACCGAATTCGCATTGTTCGGGGTGAAGCCCCCGCTTGTCGTGCCGAGCCAGTTGGCCAGCGTCCCGTCGCCATTGCGCCACAATATGTCGTCGCGCCCGTCGCCGTTGAAATCGCCCGTCCCGACGACCTTCCAGCTTAACGAAACGCTAGTGTAGCTATTGGCATTGTTCGGGGTCAGCCCGCCCGAGGCGGTACCGAGCCAATCGCTCAACTCACCGCTGTCGCTGCGCCACAACACGTCGGCCCTGCCGTCGCCGTTGAAATCACCGGTACCGACGACTTGCCAGCGGTTTGCCACGCCGACCAGCAGGCTGCCGTTGACGCTGAACCCGCCGGTGGCCGTCCCCAGCCAGTTGCCCAATGTCCCATCGTCGTTGCGCCATAATATGTCGTCGCGCCCGTCACCGTCGAAGTCGCCCGTTCCGACGATCTTCCAGCTGGTCGCGACGCTGCTCGAGGCGTTGGCATTGTTAGGCGTGAATCCGCCTGATGTATTGCCGAGCCAGTCCGACAATTCGCCGCTGTCGTTGCGCCAAAGGATATCGGCCCGGCCATCGCCGTTGAAATCGCCGGTGCCCGCGACGTGCCAGCTGGTCGAAACGCCGATAAGCAGCCCGCCATTGACCGTAAACCCGCCGTTGGCGGTGCCCAGCCAGTTGCCCAGCGAGCCATCGTCATTGCGCCACAATATATCGCTTCGGCCATCGCCGTTAAAATCATCGAGCACCGCCGCCCCGAGGATCGCAACCTGCACCCCGGCGGTCGCCGCCGACACCACGACCCGACCGGCGGGCACAGCGGTCAAGGTCAGCGACCCGCCGCTATAGGTCAGGATATTGCCGCTGATCGATGCGCTGAAGTTCGCCGAATTACCGTCGGTGATGACAATCCGGTCCTCGCGCGCGAAATCGGTGATGGTGTCGCCATTGAGCCCGGTGGCGGTGTCGCGGAACAGGTCGGCCCCTACCCCGCCGGTCAATATGTCGCTGCCAAGCCGCCCGGAAAGAATGTTGTCGGCGCCGTTACCGATCAGCGCGTCGGCACCCGACCCGCCAAGGGCATTCTCGATGATGACGCCCGGCGCGATCGCGACGTTGCCGGTATAGCCGTTGACGTTGGAGAAATTCCCCGGGGTCAGGTCGATCTTCTGAGCCGCGGTCGACCCCGAATAGTCGATCGTGTCGTTCCCGCCGCTGTCGTAGATGGTATAAGCGAGGGCACCATGCGCAACCGCGTCGAACGCTGGATTACCGGCGTTCGTATTATAACCATAGATGGTGTCGCCAGTGCGCGTGCTGGTCGAAAGGCCGTACAGCGTTTGCACCGCCAAAATGTCCGCGATCATCGGCGTACCCAAGCGGTTCAAAGTAAACCCTTGTCCGCCGGTGTAGGTGTTTTCGCGCTGGTCGAAATAAGACATGATGCTCAGTGCCCAACTGTCGTTGGCGAACAGCGCGTCATAGGGGTAGGTGGCGGTGTCGTTATAGTTGCCGGCGTGGCCCAGCCCCAGTGCATGGCCGATCTCGTGGAGATAGGTCTGGTAGCCATAGCTCCCGACCGTATTGCCGGAATCGATCAGCCACTGGGTCGAGATGTTGACGTCGGAGTGGGTGATCAGGCCACCACTGGTCGTGCTGCTGGTCGACGCTCCCGCCGCGCTGTCGGCGAAGCCGATCTGGCCCCCGCTCGACACTTCGACGAAGCGTACGCCAATGAGATCGGTCCAGGTCGACAACGCTTGCCGCGCCAGCGCCTGCCCATCCGCCGCCAGTGCGGTCAGATTGACGGTGATCGAGCCCCCCTGCGACACGTTGAAATGGCGCGATCGGCCGCCCCAATAGCCGTTGACCAGCTGATCGGAGATCTGCGCCGACGTCGCCACCGACGGCGGCACGTAATTGCTCACGCTAAGCTGGTAATTGCCCGTGCCTGCATTATTGAACGCCGCGGCATCGATGAAATAGACGCCGGTCGTCGCGGCCTTGAACGAAAGCAGCGAATTGGTCCCGGTCCCGCCATCGTCGTTCTCGAACAGCAAAGTCGATCCGTTGGCGGCGTAGACCCTGAGATAGGGGTCGGCGACACCGCCGATGGTCGTTGCATTGAGTGCGATCGTGACTTCCTGGCCGACCGTCAGGCTCAGCCGGAACCAGTCGTGATCGCCGATCGTCTCGAGCGACCCGGTAACGGACCCGCCGAGGCTGATAGTCGCCGTCGTCGTCGTATCGCCCGGGATGTCAACCACGATCGCATTCCCTCCAGGCCCGCCAGCCGCGCCCAATATCGCCCATTAAACCTTCGCATCAAGGAGTTAGGGCTTCCTTAATGGATATACGATGAACTGGCCCGATTGGACGCCGACTACCCTCGATTGGCCAGCTGACGCGCAATCTCATGGGCGAAGCGATCGAACGACGCCTGGTCGAGCCGCTTGTCACTGACGACGTAGGTTATTTCCGGCAGCGACCGGCCTCGCGCAGTGCGCAGGTTCGCGACCAGCATGGTGGGCGACTCCACCCGCACGACGACCCGGGCGCGGCTTCTCGCCAGCCGTGGTCCGGCGGCGGCAATGATTGCCTTGCACAAGGCGGCTCCGCGCCCCGAGGCGGCCGGAAGCTTGGCACCATCGACGACAGAGCAAAAATTCGCGGCCGGGCGCGGGTTCATCGCCATTACCGGCGCGCCGAATGGCAGGAAGCCAATCGCGACCGACCTGCCCCAACGAAATGCCCGATCGATAACCATCGATCGAGGATAGGGTGGGCCAGTGCCCGCTGCAACCGGCCCGCCCCAACGCCTTGTCAGAGGCCGACGCCGGTCGCCTTTTGCTTACTTCGGCATCGCCTGCAGTGCCGTCAAATGCCCCTGCACCGTCGGCGCAACTGCGGTCGCGAACTCCTGCAGCGGCGGCTGGTCGCCACCCGCCGCATAGGCCGTTAGCGCGTCGAACGCCTTCTGGTGCCCCTCGATCTGCTGCTCAACGAACAATTTGTCGAACGCCGCCCCGCTGGTCGCCTTGAGCGCAGTTAGCTTGGCTTTGAGGTCGGCCGGCAGGATCATCGGCAACGCCACGACCGGCTTCGTCTTGCCGGCCTGCGCCTTCAGCCGGCTGCTCGAATCGGTGTGATCCTTGACCAGCATCTTGCCGAACGCCTTGACCCCCGCCGTGCTGCCCATCGTCTCGGCCAGCTTGCCCGACTGAATTTCGAACATGTCCGACGCTGCGATCATGTCGGTGAATTGCTGGGCCGGCATTGGGGCCAGCGACGCGGTGGTGTTACCCATGCTCACATTCATGTCGCTGCTGACCGTGGTCTCGGTGGTCGTCTCGGCCTTCTTGCCGCAGGCGGCGAGCGTCAGGCCCATGCTGATCGCAACGATGATCGGTGTTGAGCGCATCGAAATATCCTTTTCTTGTGACCATTGGTCGTCGTTCCGGCCCAACGCGCACCGGCATCAGCGCGTTCCCCCCACGGCTATATCAGGCCTCGACTATCGTCCCGGTTCGCGGGTCGCGCGGCTGCACCGCTGACGCGCCGTCTACATCGCCGGACATCGGCGCCTCCTGCCCCGCGCCGCGCTGCGGCCGGATGTACAGCCGCCGCACGAGCGGCCAGCGCTGGCAGGCCTCGGCCTCGATCGCCGCGACGATGTCCTCGATCTCGCGCCCGCTCAGGCCGTCGTCGAAATCGACCGACATCATCGCCGTGATCTGGTCGGGCGCGCTGTGGACGGTCAGCACATCGCCGACTCCGGTGATCCCCTGCCGCCCGACGACGATCGCGCGCAGCCCATCAATCGTCTCGCGGTCGGCGCTCTCGCCGATTAGCAATTGCTTCGATTCGACCGCCAGGATCCAGGCCGTAAAGCCGAGGATCGCGCCGATGATGATCGACGCCGTCCCGTCGAAGCGCGGATCCCCGGTCAGCTGGCTCAGCCCCAGCCCGATCGCGGCGATGACGATGCCAAACATCGCCGCGCCATTCTCCAGCAGGACGATGAACGTCGGCGGATCCTTCGACCGCTTGACTGCGTCGAACCAGCCCAATTGCCCCTTGGCCTCGCGAAACTCCTTGAACGCCGAGAAGGTCGACCCGCCTTCGAGCAGAAACGCGAACAGCAGCACGACATAGGCGACCAGCGGCGACACCGCCGGTTCGGGATTGCTGATATGCAGGATGCCCTCATAGACGGACACGCCTGCGCCCAGCGCGAACACCATCACCGCGACGACGAAGCTCCAGAAATACAGCTCGCGGCCATAGCCAAACGGGTGGAGCCTGTCGGGCGGGCGGCGCGACGCCTTGCGCCCCCAGATCAGGAGCAGCTGATTGGCGCTATCGACCAGGCTGTGGACCCCCTCGGTCAGCATTGCCGACGATCCGGTGAACGCCGCCGCGCCGAATTTCGACAAGGCGATGCCGAGGTTCGCGGCGAGCGCGATCCACAATGTCCGGTTATTATTGTCCCCTGCGCTCATCGCGGGTGAATGCTTGTCCGCCCGCCCCGTTCCGCACAACCACTAATCTAGCCGGTGGTTGATCACCACGTCGGCGTCGAACCCGTCGGTCGATTAACAGCGGACGCTACCGATTGTGCCAATCGTCCGGCTAACGCGCAGGGATTGCTGCCGTCGAGGGCGCCGCTCGCTCGATCTGCGCGCCGCCCTTCACCACCGCGTCGACATGTTCCAGCAGCCGCACGTCCTGCAACGGATCGCCCTTCACTGCGACCATATCGCCAAAGCGCCCGACGGCGATCGTGCCAGCGTCGCCGGTCTGGGCCAGTGCCTCGGCGGCGCTGCTGGTCGCGGCGCGGATCGCCTGCAGCGGGGTCATCCCCCATTCGACCATCTTGGCGAACTGGCGAGCGTTCTGGCCGTGCGGATAAACGCCGGCATCGGTCCCGAACAGCATCGGCACCCCCGCCCGCACCGCCCGCTGAAAGGTCTGGCGCTGCTTCAGGCCGATCATCTTTTCCTTGTCGATGCTCTGCTGCTCGGTGCCGTTCGCGGTGCCCGTGGCCAGGATATAGTCGTCGTTATAGATATCCATGTCGAACCAGGTGCGGTGCTGGACGGCCAGCTTGATCGTCGCATCGCTCGCCAGGCTGGCATGTTCGATCGTGTCGATTCCGGCCAGGATCGCGTCATGGATGCCTTCGTCACCATGGGCATGCGCGGCAACCTTGAGGTGAAGCATGTGCGCTTCGTCGGCGATGGCCTTCATCTCCTCCAGGCTGAGCTGCTGCCCGCCGACACTGTCACCCAGCGAGAACACCCCGCCGGTGGCGCAGATCTTGATGACCTTCGCGCCATATTTGTGCAGCCAGCGGACCTTGGCGCGCGCATCCTCCGCGCCATTGACCACGCTCATCTGCTTCCGGTCGAGGCTCGGCGGCAGCGAATTATCGTCGCAATGCCCGCCGGTTGCGCCGATCGCATAGGCGGCGGCGATGATCCGCGGGCCCTCGATCCACTTGCCGTCGATCGCCTGGCGCAGCGCGACATCCTCGAAGTTGGCCGAGCCGACGTTGCGCACCGTGGTGAAACCCGCATCGAGCGTCTTCTTGGCATTGGCAACCCCGATCGCAGTCCAGAAGCTGTCGGTATATTGTAGCCCGCGATAGCCGCCGATCTCGGCCAGGCTGGTCAAATGGACGTGCATGTCGATCAGCCCGGGGACCAAAGTCTCGCCACTCAGGTCGATATGCTTGACCGTCGAGCCCCACTTGACCGTCCGCGCGTCGGCGATCCCCGTGATCCGCCCGTCGTCGCCGACGAAGATCGCCGGATGCTCGACATAGTTGCCGGTCGCGACGTCGAGGTACCGATCGGCGGTGATCACCGAGGCGGACCGCACCGGAGCAGCGGCCAGGACGGCGATGGCAGCGGCGAAGATGAACTGACGCATGGATTTCCCTTTTACTGACAAGACGCATCGCGCCTGCGCTACATGTGAATGACCTTGCCGTACGCCGCGAGCACGCTCTCGTGCATCATCTCGCTCAGCGTCGGATGCGGGAAGACGGTCTGCATGAAATCCGTTTCGACCAGTTCGGCGGTCTTGCCGATGGTATAGCCCTGGATCAGCTCGGTCACTTCCGCGCCGATCATGTGCGCGCCGAGCAGCTCGCCGGTCTTGGCGTCGAACACCGTCTTGATGAATCCCTCGACCTCGCCGAGCGCGATCGCCTTGCCGTTGCCGATCGCCGGGAATTTTCCGACCCGTACCTCGTGCCCGGCTTCCTTGGCCTTGGCCTCGGTCAAACCGACGCTGGCGACCTGCGGGTGGCAATAGGTACAGCCCGGGATGTTCTGCGCGTCCATCGCGTGCGGGTGGACGTCCTTGTTGCCCAGTTCCTGCGCAATCGCCTCGGCGGCGATGACCCCCTCGTGGCTCGCCTTGTGCGCGAGCCACGGCGGCGCGGTGATGTCGCCGATCGCCCACAGCCCCTTCACATTGGAGCGGCACATCGGGTCGGTCTTGAGGAACCCGCGATCCATCGTCACGCCGAGCTTCTCCAGCCCGATCTTCTCCGTGTTCGGCACGATCCCGACCGCGACGATGCAGTGGCTGAAGCGCCGCTCGGCGGCTTTGCCGTCGGCGGTCTTGATCGTCGCCGCGAGTCCCTTGGCGTCGGGCACGATGCTCTCGACCCCCGCCCCGACGAGGATCTCGATCCCCTGCTTGCCGAGCGACTTCGCCAGCGCGTCCGACACATCGGCATCCTCGACCGGCACGATCCGGTCGAGCATTTCGACCACCGTCACCTTGGCCCCCATGTCGTTATAGAAGCTGGCAAACTCGATCCCGATCGCACCCGATC
>NZ_JANMWY010000179.1:0-9278 GCF_031380695.1 Sphingomonas sp.
GATCGGGGTCGAGCGGATTCATATCGAGCAGGACGCGGGCAAGCTGATGCACGACCAGCATCCGACCATGTCCTATGTCGACCTCAATCGCTCGGGCGTCGCACTAATGGAGATCGTCAGCAAGCCGGACATGCGTTCGCCTGCCGAAACAGGAGCTTATCTGCGCAAGTTGCGGGCAATTCTGCGCTACGTTGGATCGTGCGACGGCAATATGGAAGAAGGATCGATGCGCGCCGACGTCAATGTCAGCGTGCGCAAGGTCGGCGATGAACTGGGCACGCGGACCGAGACCAAAAACGTCAATTCGGTCCGCTTCGTCATGGCCGTGGTCGAGTTTGAGGCCCGTCGTCAGGTCGAATTGATCGAAAGCGGCGGCAAGGTCGCCCAGGAGACGCGGCTGTTCGACCCCGACAAGGGCGTCACGCGCACGCTGCGGTCGAAGGAGGATGCGCATGATTATCGCTATTTCCCCGATCCCGATCTGCTGCCGATTGAGCTCGACGAGGATTTCCTGACGGCGTGCCGGGAGTCGCTGCCCGAGTTGCCCGATGCCAAGCGTAAGCGGTATGAAGCGCTTGGAATTTCTGCTTACACAGCCGCCGTTCTTACGGCGGAAGTCGAGATTGCCGATAAATTCGACGATATTCTAAAGGAAACGGAACTCGCGGCCGGAGGCGCGTTCCTTGATAAAGTTTTTGACGGAGCACAGCTGCCAAGACTGGATGTTTCGGCAGCAAATTGGGTCGTTTCTGAACTCTTCGGAGCGGCCAAGCGGTTGGGCAAAAGCGTGACGGACATCGACGTCTCTCCGCGTCAGGTCGTGGAGCTAATGGCGCTCGTAGCAGACGGGACTCTTTCGTCCACGCTAGCTAAGCAGGTTGCAGAACTCATGTTTGCAACCGGGGACGATCCGACCCGGATCGTTGAGCGCGAGGGTCTCAAGCAGACCAGCGACACTGGCGCAATCGACTCGATCATCGACACTATCCTCGCCGCCAACGCCGACAAGGTCGCGCAGTACAAGGCGGGCAAAGAAGCGCTGTTCGGCTTCTTCGTCGGACAGACGATGAAGGCGATGGCGGGTAAGGCCAATCCGGGCGTGGTCAACGAGCGGTTGAAGGCAAAGTTGGCTGATTAGCGTCATCCCGGGCGACGAATGGGAGATGTCATGCGCAAAATAACGGCCTGCCTGCTGACCACCCTAGCCGTCACCAGCGCATGCAGCGCGGCGGTGCCAGCCGCAAAGACACTCGTTCCCAACGCGCCCAAGCTGGTCGTCGTTATCTCGGTCGATCAATTCTCCGCCGATCTGTTCGATGAATATCGCGCCAGCTTTACCGGTGGTCTCGCGCGACTCGCGGGCGGCACCGCATTCCGCAACGGCTATCAGGGCCATGCCGCGACCGAGACCTGTCCCGGCCACTCGACCATCCTCACCGGCGACCGCCCGGCGCGGACCGGGATCATTGCCAACGCCTGGTTCGACCAGTCGCAGGCGCGCTCCGACAAGTCGGTCTATTGTGCCGAGGACGAGCGCGTCCCGGGCTCGTCGAGCAGCAGCTACACCGTCTCGCCGCTGCACCTGCGGGTGCCGACGCTGGGCGAGCGGTTGAAGGCTGCCTCTCCTGCCAGTCGCTCGGTCGCCGTCGCCGGCAAGGATCGCGCGGCGGTCATGATGAGCGGGCAGCGCCCCGACCAGCGCTGGTATTGGGACGGCAAGCGCTACAGCAGCGACCTGCGCGGCGTACCCTTGCCGCGCTCGGTCATCGCGATCAATTCGACCGTCGCGCGCCTGATCGAAACGCTGGCCGATCCGCTCGAACCGCCGCCGCTGTGTAGCGCCAAGGCCAAGGTCGTTCCGGTCGAAGGTGGCGGCCAGCCGGTTGGGGGCGGGGCCTTCGCCCGCGCCGCCGGGGACGCCAAGGGCTTCCGTGCCTCGCCGCAGTTCGATGGCGCGACGCTGGCGCTGGCTGCCGGGCTAATCGGCGAGATGAAGCTGGGGCAGGGGGCGGCGACCGACCTCATCGCGATCGGCGCGTCGGCGACGGATTATGTTGGGCATAGCTATGGCACCGAGGGGCAGGAGATGTGCCTGCAACTGCTCTCGCTTGACCGCGATCTTGGCGACTTCTTCGCTCAACTCGACCGGCAGGGGCTCGACTATGCAGTCTTGCTGACCGCCGACCATGGCGGCAACGACATCCCCGAACGCGAGCGCGAGGCGGGCATCACCGGTGCGTCTCGGGTCGATCCAGCGCTGTCGCCGGGACAGATGGGCAAGATCATCGCCGCCAAGCTGGGACTGGCCGGGCCGATCCTGGTCGGCGACTCGCCGTTCGGCGACGTCTATTTCGACAAGGCGCTGGCGCCAGCGAACCGCAAGCGCGCGGAGGCCGAAGCACTCGCGCTCTATCGCAAGCATCCCCAAGTCGAGGCGGTGCTCAGCCACGCCCAGCTCAAGCGCACGCCCTTGCCTCGAACGGCTCCCGATCGCTGGACCGTGATCGAGCGGGCGCGGGCCTCGTTCGACGACCGGCGGTCGGGCGACCTCGTCGTCCTGCTCAAGCCGCGCATCACGCCGATCGCTGATACCAGAAACTATGTCGCGACGCACGGCAGCGCGTGGGATTACGACCGCCGCGTGCCGATCCTTATCTGGCGCAAGGGCATGGCCCCGGTGCCGAGCGATGCGCCGGTCGAGACGATCGACATTGCTCCTACGCTGGCGGCGCTGATCGGGCTGCCGATCCAAATCGGGGCGATGGACGGCAAATGCCTGGCCGGCGTACCCAGGATCAGCTGCCCGGCACGCTGACCACCGGATCGGGAGTCGGCGGCGGTGCTGGCTCGCCCGACAGCATCGGAACTTCCGGCTCCTCGGGCTCAGGAGTCGGTACGCCCGGCAGCGGCGGCGCGCTGGCCATCAGGCGATCGGGCCGGTTGGCGTTGCGGGCGGCTCGGTGCCGGGCGACGTCGGTGAAGGAACGTCGATATTGGGACCCGGATCGGGCGCCTCGGGCGGCATGGTCGGTGGCTGGGCGGGCGGCGGTGAAGCCGGAGCGGGGTCCTGGCCGGGCAGCGTATCGGGCATCATCATCTCCTTTTCCGATACAACGATTTGGCTGCGCGACGGTTGCCGTGGCAATCGCTGGCCCAATCGCTTGCCCTTGGCCACATCCTTGCTATAGGCCGCGCCCTTGAGCGTCCGCGCGGGCGTGGCGGAATTGGTAGACGCAGCAGGTTTAGGTCCTGCCATCGCAAGATGTGGGGGTTCGAGTCCCTTCGCCCGCACCACCCCTCCCTGCGCTCAGCCAGATGAATGTAACCGGGAACAGATACGCATCATGAAGACCGTCGAAACGCAGAACGAAGGCCTCAAGCGCGCCTACACGCTGACCATCCCCGCCAAGGACATCGCCGCCCGCGTCGATGGCGAAATCACGCGCATGGCGCCGCAGGTCAAGATGCCTGGCTTCCGTCCCGGCAAGGTGCCGCCGAACCTGATCCGCAAGATGCATGGCGAAGCGCTCGCCGCCGACGCGCTCAATACGGCAGTGCAGGACAGCGTCCAGGCGCTGATGGCCGAACAGAAGATCCGCCCGGCGATGCAGCCGCAGGTTGAGCTCGTCGACGGATATGAGAATGGCAAGGACGCAGAGGTTCGCGTCGAGCTGGAAATGCTGCCGACGATCGCGGCGCCGAAGATCGACAAGCTGACGCTCGAGCGCCTGACGGTCGAGGTCGACGATGCCGCGGTCGATGCCCAGCTGAGCCAGCTGATGGCGTCACAGAAGAGCTTCACCGCCGCCAAGAAGGGCCATGCCGCCGCGACCGGCGACCAGGTCATCCTCGACTATAAGGGCACCACCGCCGACGGCGTGGCCTTCGAGGGCGGGACGGGCGAGGGCATGGCAGTCGAGATCGGCTCGGGCCAGCTTATCCCAGGGTTCGAGGATCAGCTGGTCGGCATCAAGGCGGGCGAGAGCCGCGACCTGAATGTCACCTTCCCCAAGGATTATCCGGCGGCGAACCTGAAGGGCAAGCCGGCAACCTTCGCCATCACCGCGACCGAAGTGAAGGTGGCAGGCGAGGCCAAGGCCGACGATGATTTCGCCAAGACGCTCGGGCTGGAAAGCCTCGAGAAGCTCAAGGGCCTGCTGCGCGATCAGCAGCAGCAGGAGCTGAACGGCCTGACCCGCACCCACATGAAGCGCCGTCTGCTCGACCAGCTGGCCGACAGCCACGACTTCGATGTACCGGCAACGATGGTCGATGCAGAATATCAGAACATCATGGCCCAGCTTCGCCAGGAGGCCGAGCAAGAGGACGACACCGCCAAGGCGCTGGCCGAGATCGAGAGCGAGGCCGCCGACTATCGCGAGATCGCCGAGCGCCGTGTCCGCCTTGGCCTGCTGCTGTCGGAGATTGGTTCGGCCAATGGCGTCGAGATCAACCAGCAGGAAATGAACCGTCTGATTGGTCAGGCTGCGGCGCAATATCAGCCCAAGGATCGCGACCGGTTCATCCAATATGTCCAGCAGGACCCGATGGCCGCCGCCCAGCTGCGCGCCCCGATGTACGAGGACAAGGTCGTCGATTTCCTGTTCGAGAAAGCAACGATCACCGATCGCGCCGTGACTCGGGCCGAAATAGAGGCCGACCTGGAGTCCGAGGACGGGCATGTCCACGGGCCGGATTGCGGGCACGACCATGGCCACGACGCCAAGCCGGCGAAGAAGGCCAAGGCTGCGTCAAAGCCCAAGACAGCGAAGGCTGTCCCGGCCGAAGAGGATACGGTAACCGCCGCCGATGCTCCGCCCAAGCCCGCGAAGCCGGTCAAGGATGGCGCTGGCGCGAAGGCACCGGCGGCAAAGGCGACCAAGCCCGCCGTCTCCGTCGCTGCCGACAAGGCAGATGCTCCGACAACAAAAAAGTCGGCGGCGAAGAAAACGAAGGCCTGATGTCGAACCGCTGTTCGCGCTGACCCATCGAAGGACTGTTCACTTCTTTAACCAGAAGTAGGACAGGGCTTCGATGAGCCCAGCTCGAACGGGGATTCGAATGTCATTGCCGTCACCGCCACGAATCGCCGTCCTGCTGCCCTGCTATAACGAGGAGGCGGCGATTGAGCGGACGATTGCCGGTTTCCGCGCTGCGCTGCCGGTCGCGACGATCTACGTCTATGACAATAACAGCAACGATCGCACGGTCGCGCTGGCGACGGCCGCCGGTGCGGTCGTCCGCACCGAGCGCCAGCAGGGCAAGGGCAATGTCGTCCGGCGGATGTTCGCGGACATCGACGCCGACGTCTACATCATGGCCGACGGCGACCTGACCTATGACCCGGTCGCCGCGCCGCCGATGGTCGAGATGCTGCTCGGCGAGCAACTCGACATGATCGTCGGCACGCGCAAGCATGAGCATGCCGAGGCCTATCGAGGCGGCCATGTGTTGGGCAACAAGATCTTCACCGGGCTGCTGTCGGGCCTGTTCGGGCGCAGTTTCACCGATATTTTCTCGGGCTATCGCGTGTTTTCGCGGCGGTTCGTGAAGAGTTTCCCGGTGCTGTCGTCCGGGTTCGAGATCGAGACAGAGATGAGCGTCCACGCGCTCGAACTGCGCATGCCGGTCGGCGAAGTCGAGACGGTTTATGCCGCGCGACCAGAGGGTTCGGAGTCGAAGCTGTCAACCTATCGCGATGGCTGGCGGATCCTCAAGACGATCGTCACCCTTTATCGCATCGAGCGACCGGTGCTGTTCTTCGGCAGTATCGGCGCGCTGCTGCTGCTGCTCGGGCTGGTCCTCGCGATGCCATTGGTCCTGACCTATCTCGACACTGGCCTGGTGCCGCGCTTCCCGACCGCGATCCTGATCACCGGGCTGGTCATCATCGCCGTGCTGTGCCTGTTCGCCGGGCTGATCCTCGATACGGTGACGCGCGGTCGCCGCGAAGTCCGACGCCTCGCCTATCTCGCGCATTCCGCACCGGGGCAGGTGTAGCTTTTGCGCACCAGTTGCGCTGGATTGTGTCGATAAACTCACACTGACACTGTTCGCGTTCCACGGCTTTGACTAGCCTTTCCCTTTCGAACCGCCGTCCGCTCGAGCGGACGCGACAAGGGGGAACACCATGACCAGAACGTCGATCGCACTCCGCGCCACGGCTTCGCTCACCGCGATGATGATCGCCAGCGCCTCGAGCGCCCAGACCACCTCGCCGACCGTGGCTGATACGACGGTCGCTCAAGCCGATGTCGGCACCGAAATCGTCGTCACCGGTTCACGCATCCGCCGCGACCCGCTCAACCAAGATTCGCCGGTCGTCATCCTCGACCAGAATGCGCTCGCGCAAACGGGCCTGTCGGCGGTCGCCGACATTCTCCAGCGGCTGCCGAGTGCAGCCGGCGGCCTCAACACCAAGGTCAACAACAGCGGAAACATCGGCAACCCGCCCGACGGCGGCGGCGTGGGCGCTGGCTCTGCTGAAATCGACCTGCGCTATCTTGGCGCCAAGCGCACGCTGGTGCTCGTCGACGGCCTGCGCTTCGTCAACGGCGCGAGCGCGAGCGGCATTCCCTCGACGGTCGATCTCAACACCATTCCCGCCAGCATGATCGAGCGGATCGAAGTGCTTCAATCGGGCCAGTCGCCGCTCTATGGGTCGGACGCGCTGTCCGGCGTCGTCAATATCATCACCAAGTCGAGCCAGAAGGGCCTGCAGGCGTCGGGCCAGTTCGGCACCTTCCGCCAGGGCGACGGCCACACCCAGGATTACAACATCAGCTATGGCATCAAGCTGCCCACCACGAGCATCGTGTTCGGTGGCAGCTACGTCAAGCAGGAGGCGGTGCGCACGCGCGACCGCTCGATCTCGCAATTCCCCAACCCAGGGCAGACTAGCTGCTCCGATCCGGTCGGCGGCTGCAGCACTGCGCCGTTGCTCGGCCGCTATGACGTCAACGGGCAGAGACTGACCCTGCGAGCGCCAGTGATCGGGCGACGACCGGTCTATGATCCGACGCTGGTCGGCGGCGACTTCACCCGGTTCAGCTCGGCAGCCCGGTTCAACTTCGCGCCCTTCAATTATTTCCTGACCCCGTCCAAACGCTATGGCGGGTTCGTCAACGTCAAGCAGGAGCTGACGTCGAACATCAATTTCCACGTTAGCGCTCTCTACTCGCGTCGCAAGTCGCAGAATCAGGCAGCGTTCCTGCCGCTGTTCATCGGACCCGACGCGGGCAACGGCAATTTGCTCGACACGATCACCATCGACGCCAGCAACCCGTACAACCCGTTCGGTACGCTGTCGGCGGGCAACCCCGGCGATCCGCCGGCGAATTATTCGACCGTCCGCCGACGCCTGGTCGAGGCCGGCCAGCGGACCTACACGCAATCGGTCAAGACGAGGTCGGTCACGGCCGGCTTCGACGGGTCGTTCGAGGTCGGTGCGCACAAATGGTTCTGGGACGTCAGCGCGGTGTTCGGCTCAAACAAGGCGCGCCAGTCCTTCACCGGCAACGTCAACGCCGCCAACCTCAAACGTGCGCTTGGCCCGGTCACCGCGTGCACCGCGCCGTGCGTGCCGGTGAATATCTTCGGCGGGGCGGGGTCGATCACCGCGGACCAGCTGGCCTATATCACCTACACCGAGCGCAACCGCAGCTCGCAGTTACTGAATGATTATACCGCCAACCTCAGCGGCGAATTGTTCGACCTGCCGGCTGGCCCGGTCGGCTTCGCGGTCGGCTATGAGCATCGTTTCCAGAAAGGCAGCTTCGATCCCGATCCGATCACCGCGGCGGGGCTGAGTTCGGACATTCCCTCGTTGCCCGCCAGTGGCAGCTACCGTTCCAACGAATTCTACGGCGAAGTCCGCGTGCCGTTGCTCAAGGAAGTGCCGTTCTTCTACTCGCTCGAGTTCGACGGCGCCGTGCGTCACGCGAGATTCTCGCGGAGCGGAAGCACGACCACCTACACCACCAGCGGCACGTGGAAGCCGGTCCACGACCTGCTCCTGCGCGGTTCCTATGCGACGGGCTTCCGGGCACCGTCGATCGGTGAGTTGTTCGGGGCCGCCTCGCGTGCCGACGCGCCGATCGACGATCCGTGCACCAACGTCGCCGGTTCGCCGTTCCAGACCAATAGCACCGTCCGCGCCAATTGCATCGCCAACGGCGTCCCGGCCGATGGCAGCTATCAGGAGGCCAACGGCGGGCAGCTTGGCGTCCTCACCGGTGGCAACCTCAACCTGAAGCCCGAGACCTCACGGACGCTGTTGTTCGGCGGCGTCTATTCGCCGGCGTGGGCGCGCGGCGGGTTCCTCCGCCAGCTCAATCTTGAGCTCAACTACTACAGCATCCGGGTCGCCAATGCGATCGCGCCGGTCGACGCGCAGCTGACGCTCAGTCGCTGCGCCTTCAGCGGTGATGCGCTGAGCTGCGCCGCCATCACGCGCACGCCCAACGGCCTGATCTCGCGGATCAATGCGCAGCTGCAGAACATCGGTAGCATCCGTACGCGCGGGATCGACGTTATCGCCAATGTCCGCACCCGGACCACCGAGGCAGGGGCGTTCGGCCTGACGATCAACGGCAATTTCCTCAAGAAATATACCGAGACGTTCCCCGCTCAGGTTGGCTTCACCACAACCAGCTATCTGGGCACGACGCGCGGCTTCCCCGACCAGTCCTATCCACGGTTCAAGGGCAACGGCACGCTCGACTGGACCTTGGGCGCGTTCACCGCCTCGTTCACCGGCCGCTATATCGGTGCGGTTCGTGAAGCCGACGGCAAGCGGCTGAAGAGCACCGTCTATGGCGATGTCCAGCTCGGCCATTCGTTCATGGATCGCCGCCTTCAGCTGACCTTGGGTGTCAACAATGTCTTTAACCAGGATCCTCCGGCCTGCTTTAGCTGCACCGGCCCCAATTATGATCCGACGACCTACGACGTGCCCGGACAGTTCGGCTACGTTCGCCTGAGCTACAAGATGTAGTCGTTCGCTCGAGATCAAGTGAACGGGGGGCGGTCAGTTCATGCTGGCCGCCCTTTTCATGTCACCGCTTGAACCGGCTTCGCTTTGCCCCGATGTAGGGCGGAGCATCACCCAAGGACACGCACCACTCATGGACCATCTGGATATCGTCGGCGGCCTCGTGCCGATCGTCATCGAGCAATCGAACCGCGGCGAGCGCAGCTTCGACATCTTCTCGCGCTTGCTGCGCGAACGGATCATCTTCGTTACCGGCGGGGTTGAGGACGGCATGGCCTCGCTGATC
>NZ_JANMWY010000180.1:0-2446 GCF_031380695.1 Sphingomonas sp.
GTCCGCGTTTTGGCAGGCAGCGACCGCCGCACCTTGAACGCCCCCAGGTCATGCGTGACGGGGGTGATGATCGTTTCGATCATCCTACTCCCCCGGCGCCCGCGCCCTGATCGTCAGTGCGTGGACTCGCTCCTGCATCAACTCCCCAAGTGCGGCGTAAACCAGCCGCTGCCGCGCGACGCGGTTCTTGCCCGCGAATGCCGCGCTTTCGATCTCCAGGGCGAAATGCGATTCGCCGCGCCCGTCGTGCCCGGCATGGCCCGCGTGATGCGCGCTTTCGTCGATCAGCGTCAAAGCGGTCGGCGACAGCGCCGCGTCGAGCCGCGCGTGCATCTCGGTGGCGATTGGCCCAAGGGCGGGAACGGTAGCGGTGGTGTCCATCGCTCCTATATAGAGCGGGTTTGCAACCGAGGAACACCCGCACCGGTCATGGCGTCACGCAGCGAGAAGCCCCAGAAATTCCACGGCCGGATCGAAGGCGCGGCCGACCGCTGCGGAGTCGCCGGCTGCGACGAACCCGGCGAGTTCCGCGCCCCGGTCTCGCCGGGTGATTTCGACGGCCCCGGCCAATGGCGTTATCTCTGCCTCGACCATGTCCGCGCCCACAACAGCAGCTATAATTATTTCACCGGCATGTCCCCCGACCAGATCGAGGAGGCCCAGTCGCCGATTGCCGGGTGGGAACGTCACAGCCGCCCCTTCGCCCACATTGGCTGCGACCCGCCCCCGGCGTGGAGCAGTTTCACCGACCCGCTCGACGCCATTTCGGCGCGATTCCAGCGGGGCGACCGCAGCGACATGAATCCGTTCGCCGAGGCGCGCTTCACCGCCAACGAACGCAAGGCGCTGCGCACGCTCCAGCTGCGCGACGACATCGACCGCACCCAGTTGCGCCAACGCTATTCCGAACTGGTCCGCCGCTACCACCCCGACCGCAACGGCGGCGACCGCACCCACGAACGCGCGCTTCAGGCAGTAATCGAGGCCTACACCCTGCTCAATTCGGCGCGCGCCTTCGCTTAGCCCGGATGCCGCATCGCCACATCCGCCCGCTGATAGGTCCCGCCATAGCGCGCCATGATCGCCGGATCGTGGACGAAGCCGACCTTCTCGTACAAATGGATCGCCGCTTCACAGCGCGAGCTGGTCAGCAAATAGAGCGGATCCGCCCCCATCGCCCGCCCTCGCGCCACCAGCGCATCGAGCAGCACCGCCCCGGCACCCGTCCCCCGCGCCGCCTCGCGCACGCCCATCTTGGTCAGCTCGACCCCGCCGCCGCCGGTCGGCATCAGCGCCCCGGTCCCGAGCACCTCGCCGTCCGCCCCGGCGATGAACAGGATCACGCCGCCCCGATCGACGATCGTTTCGCGCGGGTGCGACAGGACATGCTCGTCGTGCGGCTCCAGCACGAACATCTTGCCGATCCACTCGGCGTTGATGTCGGTAAAGGCCCCCGCCAGCGAATCCTCATACTCCAGGATGGTCAGCCCGGTCATGCCCGCCTCAGACCAGCGCCGGGAACAGCATCAGCACCAGCCCGACAAAGCCGACCGTGAACACCAATGTCCGCACGACCGGCACGCCGAACGCATAGAGCGGCAGATAGACCACTCGCGCCGCCAGCCACAGGATCGCACCGATGGCGGTCCACTGACTATTGAGCCCGCCGACCTGGACGATCAGAATCGCCGCGATGACGATCGGGAAGGTCTCGAAATAATTGGCCTGTGCCCGCTCGAGCCGCCCGACCACCGGACTGACCGGCGGCATTTCCTCGTCGCGCGCGCCCATGTTCCACTTGGTGCCATGTTGCCGCGTGCGCGCATTGCCCGCCGCAAAGACATGGACAAGTGCCAGCACACAGCCCCACGCCAGCACGCTCAATTCAGTCGTCATGCCTGTTCCCCCCGATTGCCGTCCCGGTGGTAAGCACACGCGCCACCAAGGCAAGCGCTCGCTTCCCTTCGTCCGGCTTTAGTCCTAAACCATGCTCTTCCCCGGGGAGCCGTACGGCTGAGAGGGACGGTGCAAGCCCGTCCGACCCGTCGAACCTGATCCCGTTCACGCGGGCGTAGGGAGGGAGCGGTCACCCGCCATCCCTCCAATGGAGAGTGCAATGGCCGACATCGATCCGAAAATCCCCGCTCGTAGCGAGACCCCCGCCGTCACCACCGGCCCGATCCGCGGCAGCCGCAAGGTCCATGTCGGCCCGCTCAACGTGGCCATGCGCCAGGTCGTGCTCGAGCCGACCTGCGGCGAACCCCCCGTCACCCTCTACGACACCAGCGGACCCTACACCGACCCCGCCGTCACCATCGACATCAACGCCGGCCTCGCCGAGCTTCGCCGCGACTGGATTCGTGCGCGGGGGGACGTGGAGGAGGTCGCCGCCCGCGAGACTCGCCCCGAGGATAATGGCCAACTCGGCCCCGACCGCTCAGGCGGC
>NZ_JANMWY010000191.1:0-5227 GCF_031380695.1 Sphingomonas sp.
GACCATGTCGCGCAGGCGCTGGCCGCCGGGGCCAAGGGCGTGATCAGCGGCTCGGCGATCGTCAGACTGGTCACTGAACCCGACGCGGCCGTGCGCATCGAGGAATTCGTGGGTGCGATGAAAGCGGCAACCTTGCGCTGACTTCCAGCGTATAGGGCGGCGATGTACGGCGGAGACCTCACCCCCCGCGAACGCACCGGACCGGTCGTCGCCGTGCTGGCGGTCCATAGCGCGCTGGCGTTCATGCTGCTGACGATGTCGGGGCATCTGACGCCGGCAGCGGTCGAGCAGACGCTGAAAATCATCGACGTGACACCGCCCGTGCCGCGTCCCCCGCTGCCTCCGCCGCCCAGGGTCAGCCGCGCCAGCGCCAGGCCCAAGGCCGCCGCACCGCCCGCGAAGGAGGCCGAAGCAACCCCGATTGCCGCCGACAAACCGCGCGTGATCCTGCCGATCCCAAGCCCGATCGTCGCTGCACCGGTCCCCGCTCAGGGTGCCGCCGCCTCGCAAGGTTCAGCTACTGCGGGGCCGGGTACCGGTGCGGGCGGCAGCGGGAGTGGGACCGGTGGCGGGGGTGATGGCGATGACGGCACCGGCACTCACCCGCGCCCGATGTTCCGCCCGCTCAACCCGCGCGGCTTCCCGCGCGCGCTAGTCGAGCCGCTGCCGCCCGGGACGCGCGTATTCATCCTGTTCACGGTGCAACTCGACGGGCGGATTACCGATTGCATCATCCGCGAATCGAGCGGCACGCCGGCGCTCGACGCACTGGTCTGCCAGGTCGCGCAGCAGCGCTTCCGCTACGAGCCGGCACGGCACGGCGATGGCCGGCCTTACGTGGCCAAGTCGGCCTATATGCAGGTCTTCTGAGCGATACGAAAAAGGGCCGGAGCATTGCTGCCCCGGCCCTGTTTCGTTAGTGATCGGAGTGTCTTAGGCTCCCGCCAGCTCTGACGTGTCGATCTTGAGGCCCGGGCCCATGGTCGAGCTCAGGCTGATCTTCTGGAGATATTTGCCCTTGGCGCCGCTCGGCTTGGACTTGACGATGGCGTCGACCAGCGCGTCGAAATTCTGGCGCAGGTCATCCGCCGCGAAGCTCGACTTGCCGATGCCGGCATGGATGATCCCGGCCTTTTCAACGCGAAATTCAACCTGGCCGGACTTGGCGTCCTTGACTGCCTTGGTCACGTCCATGGTGACGGTGCCGAGCTTCGGGTTCGGCATCAGGCCCTTCGGCCCGAGCACCTTGCCGAGGCGTCCGACCAGACCCATCATGTCGGGCGTGGCGATGACGCGGTCAAAGTCGATCTTGCCGCCCTGGATCGATTCCATCAAATCCTCGGCGCCGACGACTTCCGCGCCGGCGGCAGTCGCTTCGTCGGCCTTGGCGCCCTTGGCGAACACCGCGACGCGGACATCCTTGCCGGTCCCCTTGGGCAGGTTGACGACGCCGCGAACCATCTGGTCGGCGTGGCGCGGATCGACGCCCAGGTTGAGTGCGATCTCGACCGTCTCGTCGAACTTGGTCGAAACCAGGCTCTTGATCAGCGTGATTGCCTCGCCCACCTGATACAGCTTCTCGCGGTCGACCTGGCCCGAAACGGCCTTCATTTTCTTGGTGATCTTCATGGCTTAGCCCTCCACGACCTGGAGGCCCATGGCGCGAGCCGAGCCTTCGATGATCCGCGTTGCCGCCTCAATGTCGTTCGCGTTGAGGTCCTTCATCTTCATCTCGGCGATCTCGGCGAGCTGCGAGCGCTTGATGTTGCCGGCCGAAATCTTGCCCGGCTCCTTCGAACCCGACTTGAGCTTGGCGGCCTTCTTGATGAGGAACGACGCCGGCGGGGTCTTGGTGGTGAAGGAAAAGCTGCGATCGGCAAAGACGGTAATGACCGTCGGGATCGGCATCGACTTTTCCAGATCCTGCGTCGCGGCGTTGAACGCCTTGCAGAATTCCATGATGTTGACGCCGCGCTGGCCCAGCGCCGGGCCGATCGGCGGCGACGGATTGGCGGCGCCCGCGGGCACCTGCAGCTTGATGTAACCGGTAATCTTCTTGGCCATGATGGCGTCTCACTCTGTTGCGGGGGCGTCGCGACTGGCGCTAAGCCCCGGTTCAAGTTTAGCGGTACAGACGGCTAATGAGGCCTCCCGCGGG
Source organism: Sphingomonas sp. (assembly GCF_031380695.1). Taxonomy (GTDB): domain Bacteria; phylum Pseudomonadota; class Alphaproteobacteria; order Sphingomonadales; family Sphingomonadaceae; genus Sphingomicrobium. Next base: position 2,159 of record NZ_JANMWY010000191.1, read on the forward strand.
ATTTCCAATGAAATCGGAAGTGGCGCGCATAGCAGAAAGCGGGGCGGGATCAAGGGATGGGGCGGGGCGGGGTGCGGAAGACAGGCTCCGGTTAGACAAGCTTTCCCCGTCGACGGCTTTGTGGTCCAAGCCTATCCATGAAGGCGATCCATGATCCGGGCCACGCGCTGGCCAATGGCTTAACCGCGATCCGGTTGCAGTATCAGGTTCCGGCGGCGTTTCCGGATGCGGTGCTGGCGGCTGCCGAGGCTGCTTCTGCCCGCGCGCCGTCCGACCATCGCGACCGGACGGGGGAGGCGTTCGTCACGCTCGATCCCGCCAGTTCGACCGATCTCGACCAGGCGTTTGCCATTGAAGTGAGCCGGGGCGACCTGATCCTTCATTATGCAATTGCCGACGTGAACTGGTTCGTGGCGGACGGCGAGGCGGTCGATGTCGAGGCGTGGCGGCGGGGGGAGACGTTGTACCTGCCCGATGGCAAGGCGAGCCTTTATCCGCCAGTGCTGGGCGAGCGGGCGGCGAGCCTGTTGCCCGATGGGCCGCGACCGGCGGTGGTGTTTTCGGTGCGGGTCGCGGGGGAGGGGACCGTGAAGCTCGACGGGGCCGAGCGGGCGATCATCCGCAGCCGGGCGAAGCTGGCCTATGACGGGGTAAGCGATGCCGACTTGCCTGCGGGGTTTGCCGAGCTGGCGCGGCGGATCGAGGCGGCGGAGCGCACTCGGGGAGCGTCGCGCGTCGATCCGCCCGAGCAGGAAGTGGCGCGGGTCGGCGACGGCTATTCGCTCGCGTTCCGACCGCGGCTGGAGTCCGAAAGCCGCAATGCGGCGCTGTCGCTGGCGGCCAATCTGGCGATTGCCAATACGTTGCAGGCGCATCGCACCGGGCTGTTCCGGGTGATGGCCGAGCCGGATTCAGGCGCGATCAAGCGGCTCAGGGCGACGGCGCGGGCGTTCGGGCTCGACTGGGCCAAGGGCGAGAAGCTCGCGGAGTATGAGCGGACGCTGTCTGCCGCCGATCCGAAGCAGGCGGCGATGATGCTGGCGATCCGGCGGGCGGGGCAGGGAGCGTCCTATGTGCCGTGGCGCGAGGGGGTCGTGCCGTGGCACTCGGCGATGGCCGCGACCTATGCCCATGCGACCGCGCCGCTGCGGCGGCTGGCCGATCGCTATGTCATCGCTGCGACGCTGGCGGTGGCCAATGGGCGGGCAGTTCCCGACGCGGTGAGCGCGGCGTTCGCCAGGCTGCCCGAGGTGATGGCGCGGGCCGATGCGCAGGCGGCGCAGGTCGACCGGGCGGTGATCGACCTGGCCGAAGCGGTGGCGCTGTCGGGGCGGGTGGGGGAGAGTTTCGCGGCGGTGGTGACCGATCTCGATGAGCGTGGCGCGCGGATTCAACTGAGCGAGGAGGCGGTCGTCGCGCGGGTGACGGCGGCGGGGGCGGCACCGGGGGCTGCGGTCACGGTGCGGCTGGTGCTGGCGGATGCGAAGCAGCGCCGACTGGATTTTGTCCTGAGCTAACCCGAATTGCGCAGCGCCGTGGCGATGGCGTTGATTGAGAGCTGGATGCCTTCGGAGATGCGGGCGTCGGTTTCGCCGGCGCGGTGGCGCTTAATCAGCTCGATCTGAAGGAGGTTGAGCGGCTCGATATAGGGCAGGCGGAGGCGGATCGAGCTGTCGAGCGCGGGCTTGTTCTCGAGCAGGTGCGACTGGCCGCTGATCGCCAGCAGGCAATCGTGGGTGCGCTGCCAGCCGTCCTGGATGCGGCCGAAGATGGCGTCGCGCGTGGCGTCGTCCTCGACCAGCGCGGCGTAGCGTGCGGCGATGCCCATGTCGGATTTGGCCAGCACCATCTCGAGATTGTCGAGCGTGGTGCGGAAGAAGGCCCAACCATGATACATTTCCTGCATCAGCGGCAGGTCACCAACAGCGCCAAGGCCGTCACCGGCACCGTACCAGCCGGGCAGCATGACGCGCGCCTGGGCCCAGCTGAACACCCACGGGATCGCGCGCAGATCCTCGATGCGGTCGGACTTCGTGCGGCTGGCGGGGCGCGAGCCGATCTTGAGCTGGGCGATCTCGGCGATCGGGGTCATCTGGCGGAAGAAGGGGCGGAAGCCGTCGGTCTCATAGACCAGTCCGCGATAGGCGGCGAAGGCGGCGGCGGAGATATCGGCCATCGCCTTCGAGAAGCGCGGGCGGTTGGCGAGCGGGCGTGGCTCGAGGCTGGCGAGAAGGGTGGCCGACGCCATCGCCTCGAGGTTGGCGATGGCGCTTTCCGGTGTGCCATATTTGGCGGCGATCACTTCGCCCTGTTCGGTGATGCGAATGCGGCCCTGGACGGTGCCGGCCGACTGCGCGCGGATCGCGGCAAAGGCCGACCCGCCGCCGCGCCCGACCGCGCCGCCGCGACCATGGAACAACTGCATGCCGACGTCGGCATCGGCGAAGACGGTAGCGAGCTGCTGGCTGGCCTGATGAAGGCTCCACACCGAAGTGAGGTAGCCGCCATCCTTGTTTGAGTCCGAATAGCCAACCATCACTTCCTGAACGGCGTGGGCGGAGGCGGCGGTTTCGGGCAGGTTGAACCAGGCGCGCATGATGGCGGGGGCGCGCTCGAGATCACCGATAGTTTCGAACAGCGGCACGGCCATGACGGTGGCGCGGCCGTCGCGCCACAGGCCGGCTTCCTTGAGCAGGATGTTGACCTCGAGCAGGTCGGAAATGCTCTCCGCCTTGGAGATGACATAGGTGGTGATCGCGGCCGGGCCGTAGCGCGCCTGGGCCTCGGCGGCGGCGCGGACGATGGCGAGTTCGGACGTCGTCTCGTCGGAGTAGGTAGCAAACGGGGTGGCGAGCGGGCGCGGCTCGGCGAGGGCGCGGCGGAGGAGGGCGATGCGCTCCTGCTCGTCGAGTTCGCAATAGTCGGGCGCGAGGCCGGCCGTCCTGAGCAGTTCGCCAACGACGCGCTCGTGGACGTCGCTGTTCTGGCGCAGGTCGAGGGTGGCGAGGTGAAAGCCGAAGGTGTCGATAGCGCGGATCGTGCGGCTGAGCGGGCCGCTGCCGGAGAGCA
>NZ_JANMWY010000212.1:0-1561 GCF_031380695.1 Sphingomonas sp.
GCTTCCGGCGCGCGCGGATCGCGCAGCGCGAGGCGGGTCAAGGCGGTCAGCGGGCGCAGTTTTCGGGGGAAGCGAACCGAAGGTAACCGCTCCCTCGCCACCGCCATGGCGTCCGTCGGCACCGCTTGCCGCGCCGCGCCGCATCGCCGAGCGCAAATGCCCTGCCCGCGTCGGCCAGCCCGGCATCGTCGGCCCCCAGCAACCGACCCGCCAGCGCGAACAGCCGTTCTCCTCGCGTCGCCACCCGCTCCCAGTCGATCTCCTCGTCGAGCAGCGCCGCCCAGCCGTCCTCGGTCCCGGCCAGTTCCGCACCCGAAATCCCGCGCGGCCGCAGTTCGGCCGCCACCGCCTGCAATCTTGGTTCGGCGGGCGGCGGCGCATGGTCGAGCCGCACCAGCACTTCCCGCCACCAAGTCAGCTTGATCGCCCCCAGCGCGGGCTGGCTCGCGCCCGCGACGACCTCGGCCATCGCCTCGTCGATCCCGAACAGGGCGTCGAATGCGGGCCGCAATGCGACCGGCCAGTAGAGCCGGACGAGGTCGCGGTCGCGCATCACCTCACCGATAGCACACGCTCTTCGCTGCGGCGACGACATCGGCTGCCTTGAGCATCGCCAGTTTCTCGAGGTTCGCCGCGTAAGGCATTGGCACATCGACATTCGTCACGCGGGTGACCGGCGCGTCGAGGTCGTCGAAGCCGTGCTCCATGCATACGGCGATAATCTCGGAGGCGATCGAGCAGGTCGGCCATCCTTCCTCGACCACCACCAGGCGATTGGTCCTCTTCAGGCTGGCGAGGACCGTCGCCGTGTCGAGCGGGCGGAGCGTGCGCAGGTCGATTACCTCGGCCTCGATCCCCTCCTGCGCCAGCGTATTGGCCGCGTCGAGCGCCACGCCAACGCCGATCGTGTAGCTGACCAGCGTCACATCCTTGCCCGGCCGCACGATCCGCGCCTTGCCGATCGGCAGGACATAATCGTCCATCACCGGCACGTCGAAATGCTGGCCGTAGAGCAGCTCATTCTCGAGGAACACGACCGGGTCGTCGGTCCGGATTGCCGCCTTAAGCAGGCCCTTGGCGTCGGCCGCACTGTAGGGCGCGATGACGATCAGGCCGGGAACGCTGGCGTACCACGGCGCATAATTCTGGCTGTGCTGCGCGCCGACCCGCGCGGCCGCGCCATTGGGCCCGCGGAACACGATCGGGCAGCGCATCTGCCCGCCCGACATGTAATTGGTCTTGGCCGCCGAATTGACGATATGGTCGATCGCCTGCATCGCAAAGTTGAAGGTCATGAACTCGATCACCGGGCGCAAGCCGCCCATCGCCGCGCCGGTACCGAGCCCGGCAAAGCCATATTCGGTGATCGGCGTATCGACCACGCGCCTGGGCCCGAATTCCTCGAGCAGCCCTTGGGTGACCTTGTAGGCGCCCTGATATTGCGCGACTTCCTCGCCCATCACGAACACCCGGTCGTCGCGCCGCATCTCCTCCGCCATCGCATCGCGCAGCGCTTCGCGGAGGGTCATGGATTGCCCCTCTCCCCTCGCGGGTGAGGGAG
>NZ_JANMWY010000236.1:0-2065 GCF_031380695.1 Sphingomonas sp.
ATTACGCGCGAGATTTGGGAGGAGCGCGGGATCGGTCAGTCGCTTGATAAATATTATGCGCCGGACATCATCGTCCGCGCACCGCCGGGGATCACGACGGGCAATGCGGGGGTGACCGCAGCGACCTTGGGCACGCTGCACGAGTTCCCCGACCGGCGGCTGGTCTATGAGGACGTCATCTGGTCGGGCAACGAGGTCGACGGTTTCCTGTCGTCGCACCGGCTGATCTCGATCATGCGCAAGCAGAACGACGGACCGCACGGGCTGGCGAGCGGCGCGCTGGTGCGGTCGCGGGTCATTGCCGATTGCGTGTGCAAGGGCAATCAGATTGTCGAGGAATGGCTGATTCGCGACTATTCAAGCTTCGCCATCTGCCTCGGCTCGACCCCGCGCGAACTGGCGCGCGAGCTTTGCGAGCAGGACCTACGGCGGGTTGGAAGCGTGGAATATTTCACCCCGGCGAAGGACATTGCCGGACCTTATGTCGCGCATATCGATGACAGCGCCGAGGCGCGGCGCTATCGCGATTCATGGGCGGTGATCTGGGGTGCCAAGACGCCGGCGGCTATCCGCGACCATTACGCGCTCGGGGCGGCGGTGTTCGTGCCCGGCGGCGAGTCGCTCAACGGTCAGGAGGATTATGACCGCTTCGTCATCTCTTACCTTGCCGCTTTTCCCGATGCCGCGTTCACGGTCGAGCACCTCATCGTCAACCGCGATCCGGGCCAGCCGATCCGTATCGCCATGCGCTGGTCGATCGAGGCGACGCACAGCGGCTGGGGCCGCTTCGGCGAACCGACGGGGGCGCCGATATACATCATGGGAATCAGCCATGCGCATGTCGTCGACGGGCGGATCACGATGGAGTGGATCCAGATCGACGAAGTGACGATCTGGAAACAGATTTTCGCGCATGCGGGACCCGAGTGGCTATAGGCGTGCGCCGGCGACGAAGGCGGTGACAGTGAGGCCTAGAGGGCGAATGAAGAGCTCGATCAGGCCGGCGTCTTCGTAAAGATCGATCGTTTGCGGGCCGGAAATCGCAATCTCCTCGCGGCGACGCCACTCGATCAGGTTGCCGCTGCGAATGACGACGATTCCGGTAGGGTCGAGCCGGACGGCAAGTGCGCAGTCGTGTCCACTGACGTCGAGCGTGAACGGCTCCACACCGTCCCACCTCCAGCTTTTAGCCGGCGCGAGGGCGGGCGCGGGGGACTGGATCAAGCGCCCTGCCCGCACGTCGAGGCTAATTCGACGCGGCAGGCTGATCGGCCCGCCGTTGATAGCACCCGGCCAGGGCATCGCCCGCGCCGTCGCCCAACTCGACGCCCAGGCGACCAGCGTGCGCTCAGGCGCCTCGTCAGCAGCGACGATCGCGGCATAGAAGTCGGGGCCGTGGTCGAGGAGGAGCCCCTCGGACGGCGAGGTCGCGGCGAAGGCTTCACCGTCGAAGTGACCCAGCCAGTAGCGCACCGCGCACTCGGCGGAGCCCGAACGGCGGTCGACGATCGACAGGATCAGCGCCTGGGTCGCGCCGAAATCGACCAGCACGGGCACTTCCCACATTACGCCGGGCGGCATCCACGGGCCGATATGCGCGACGAACTGCCAGGCGCCGCCGTCCTTACGCCACACCGCAAGGCGCGAGGGCGGGTCGCTTGGCCAGTCGGTCCAGTCACACGGCTCGGCGACCAGCATCCGCCAGTCGCCCGTGGCGCAGCAGTGAAAAACGAACGGGTCGCGCACGTTGCGCCCTTCGGGGCCGAGCGGCGGGCTTTCGCGCCAGTTCAGGCCATGGTCGCCGCTCGACAGCCGCACCTGCCGCTGCCGCTTGCCGTCATGGCGGGTTAGGTAGGCGGCAAGCTCCTCGCCCTCCGAAACCATCGAGCCCGAATAAGCCTGGCCCAGCTGGTTGGGGGGAATGACCGGACCGTCCCATGTCCAGCCAAGCAAGTCGGGGCTCGACAGCCGCGCCCAGCCGATTGCCTTATAATCGGGCGCTGCGGCACTGTGCTGGACGAACAGCCGCCACTGGCCGTCGCGATAGATCAACCCGTTGGGATCG
>NZ_JANMWY010000325.1:0-19652 GCF_031380695.1 Sphingomonas sp.
TCGGCGTGGTAGGTGCCCGAATCGCCCTTGAGCACGAACGGCCGGCGCGACAAATCGACCTCGGCGACATGGTCCCACACGAACTTGGTCCCGACATGCTCGGCCTGGGCCTGCATTTCCTCCATCAGCCACGGGCCCTGAATGACGTCGCGGAAGCCGGGGTAATTTTCGACATCGGTGGTGGTGGTCAGCTGGCCGCCGGGCTGGATGCCCTGGACGACGACCGGGCTCATGCCGGCGCGGGCGGCGTAGATGGCGGCGGTGAGGCCGGCCGGGCCCGAGCCGAGGACGAGCAGGCGGGTGGAGATGGTGTTGGTCATGCGGGCCATTTAGGGAGGCGAAGGCTGCGGGGCAATCGGCGGAACTATCACGCCTCCGGATCGCTCGTCCGGCAACCCCAATGAGGAGAATTTCGATGGCCGACGACAAGCAGGCAACGCTCTATCGCATGGTCCTGCCCGATCATGAATGCCCGTTCGGACGCCGAGCGAAGGAGATGCTGGAGGCGGCGGGCTATACGATCGACGAGCATATCCTGGCAACGCGCGAGGAAGTCGATGCCTACAAGGCGAACGAAAGCGTCGCGACCACGCCGCAGGTGTTCATCGGCGGCGAGCGGGTTGGCGGGAGCGATGCGCTCGAGGCCTATCTGAAGGAGCGGGCGGAATAAGCGTCATCCCCGGACCCCGGATCTGGGACCTGCCTTGTTGTCACGACGTAAAAAGGCAGGTCCCAGGTCACGCCCGGGATGATGAATCAGCCTACAAGGTCGCGCCGCGACCGCGGACGAAGTTGAAGATGATCACGACGACCGCGATCACCAGCAGCAGGTGGATCAGTCCGCCCGCAACATGGAAGGCGAAGAAGCCAAGCGCCCACAGGACGAACAAGATGATGCCGATGGTCAGAAGCATGGGACGATCCTTTCGCGTGGTTAACGAGTCAGTAACCGCGCGGCGGCCAATGCGTTCCCTCTAGACCAGCCGGCTCTGCTTCAACGCCGCGCCGATGAAGCCCGCGAACAGCGGATGCGGGTCGAACGGGCGGCTCTTGAGCTCGGGGTGGAACTGCACGCCGATGAACCACGGGTGGTCGGGTCGCTCGACGATTTCGGGCAGCGTGCCGTCGGGCGACATGCCGCTGAAGACCAGCCCGCCCTTTTCCAGCACATCGCGATAATGGGCGTTGACCTCATAGCGGTGACGGTGGCGCTCGCTGATCTGGGTGGTGCCATAGAGCGCGGCGACGTGGCTGTTGCCGGCCAGCGTCGCGGGATAGGCGCCGAGGCGCATGGTGCCGCCGAGGTCGCCGCCCGCAGCGCGCTGCTCGAGCCCCTTCTCGCTCATCCATTCGGTGATCAGGCCGACCACCGGCTCGCTCGTCTCGCCGAATTCGGTGGTCGAGGCGGCGGCAATCCCGGCGGTGTTCCGCGCGCCCTCGATGCACGCCATCTGCATGCCGAGGCAGATGCCGAAGAAGGGCACGTCGCGCTCGCGGGCGAATTTGACGGATGCGATCTTGCCTTCGCTGCCGCGCTCGCCGAAGCCGCCGGGAACGAGGATGCCGTGGAGCGGCTCGAGTTCGGCCGCGAGATCGGGGCTGTCGCCTTCGAACAGCTCGGCGTCCAGCCAGCGGATGTTGACCTTGGTGCGGTTGGCCATGCCGCCGTGGACCAGCGCCTCGCGCAGGCTCTTGTAGGCGTCGGGCAGGCCGACATATTTGCCGACGACACCGATCGTCACTTCGCCTTCGGGATGCTCGATGCGGTCCATGATGTCGTGCCAGCGGGCGAGGTCAGGCGCGGGGGCGGTGATGCCGAACACGTCGAGCACGGCGTCGTCCATGCCCGCCTCATGATATTGCAGCGGCACGTCGTAAATCGAGCGGGCGTCGAGCGCCGGGATCACTGCCGATACGGGCACGTTGCAGAACAAGGCGATCTTCTCGCGGTCGCTCTGCGGCAGGGGCCGGTCGCAGCGGCACAGCAATACGTCGGGCTGGATGCCGAGGCTGGTCAGTTCGCGCACGCTATGCTGGGTCGGCTTGGTCTTGAGCTCGCCCGCCGCCGCGATCCACGGCACGAGCGTGGTGTGGACCGACACGGTGCGGTCGCGGCCGAGGTCGTTGCGCAGCTGGCGCAGCGCCTCGACGAACGGCAGGCTCTCGATGTCGCCGACGGTCCCGCCAATCTCGCAGATGATGAAGTCGATCCCGTCGGTCTCGTTGAGCGCGAATTCCTTGATCGCGTTGGTGACGTGGGGAATGACCTGGACCGTCGCGCCGAGATAGTCGCCGCGCCGTTCGCGCGTGATGATGTCGCGGTAGATGCGCCCGGTAGTGATGTTGTCGGATTGCTTGCCCGAGACGCCGGTAAAGCGCTCATAATGGCCGAGGTCGAGGTCGGTCTCGGCACCGTCGTCGGTGACATAGACTTCGCCATGCTGATAGGGCGACATCGTGCCCGGATCGACATTGAGATAGGGGTCGAACTTGCGGATGCGGACGGAAAATCCGCGCGCCTGGAGCAGCGCGCCGAGCGATGCGGCGAGCAGGCCTTTACCGAGCGATGAGACCACGCCGCCGGTGACGAAAATATACCGGGTCATGGGAGACGAGTCTTAGGGGCGCGCGCGGGGCGCTGGCAAGCGCTCGAATCGAATTTCAGCGAAAAGGACGGCGCGGACCGTTGTTGCGGGTCCGCGCCTAGAGGTCGATCAGCGGCCGACCGGGGCCACGATCATGATCGCCGCAAGCGGGAGCGACGAGTGGGTGTGATTGGCGGCTTCGCTGCGCGCACGCCCGATTGCCGTCGCGATTTGCGGCCTGGCCCCGTCCCAGGCGACGTTCGTGCAGTAGGCAGCGTCCGCCAGCTGACCAAGATCGCGCTCGGACTCGTTGACACCGCAGACGAAATTCACCGCCGACGAGACGCGACGATCAAGCGTTTTCTCGCCACGTGCCGAGGCCAGATTGAGATCGGCATAACTGACGCGTTTTTGCGGCAAATCAGTAACCACTCTCTTCGCAGTCACCGTAAGCGTCCTATGGCGAGCCTGCACGGGACCAGAAATGAACATGCTCGTGGTAAGCAGGATTGCGGCCATGGCGGAGATAGATTTGATGGTGCTGAACATTGGATGATACCCCCGTGAGAATGGCCCTCCATCGGACGGCCTGGGGGCTTATTGAAATTTAATTAATCAATCCGCATCAATTCTTCTGCTGATTGACCGGTATTTTCGGCGACTTGCTCGTGCATCGCCGAATGGGCCGCCGGCGTCGACGGATCGCCCTTGATGCACCGCAAAACCACCGCGACATGACTCTTCGAAATGCGCTGCCGAGTGCCGTCGGCCAACTCGGCGAACCAGCGATGAGGCTGGTGGATCAGCTGATTGATGAACTCGCAGCGCACGATCATTGTGCGATGGATTTGGAGGAATTGAAGCGGATCAAGCTTCTCGACGAAGCTGGCCATGGTCGCACTCACCAGCGAGCTCAGCTCGCCGTGATGGATGCGGACATAGTCGCCTTCCGAGGTAATCTTGTCGATCGAATCGACGTGAATACGGCGTAATCCGCTCAGTAATGGGATCCAAAGACTATCGTCATTGGTCTCATTGCGATCGTAGCGACTGCATACGAAACTCGCCTCAAACCGGTCGACGAGTCGGGAAAGCGTTTCGGCGTAGCTCTTGCGCTTGGCATTGTAGGTCGGCAAATCCGCGACGGCCGCTTCGACCATAAAATCGAACGCGCCCGACAACTCGGTTGTGCTTCGGACATGTTCGCAAGCTTTCACGCGCTTTTTGAGTGCTTCGACCTCCGCGAAATTGGCATGCTGATTGAAGCTGCAGCAGACGATGACGTAAATGGCGTCCGTATCTGAGACCCTGATCCCACTCACGTTCGGCCCTTTGTCCTGACAAGGGACTCGTTAGCATAAAATCTTGTTCGGGCCAAAATGGCACGGGCCCCCCTGGAACCCGTGCCACCGTTGCGGGATCGAGCGATCCCTAGCGCGCCGGCGTCGCGAGAGTGATCGACGACATCGCCAGCTTGCCCCCATTCGGATTGGCCGCAAAGGCGACCGCCCGGTCGACTGCGGTCTGGATCTGCGACGTGGCACTATCCCACGCGAGCTTGCCACAGCGCTTGCTCTCGGACATCCGGCCGAGGTCGCGGACGCCCTCCTGAGTGCACAGCGTACTGATCGCCCGCCCAACGCGATAGTGGAGCGCCTGCTGTCCCGGTTTGCTGGCGAGATTGAGGTCGGTGAAGCCGACATTGACGACGGGTACGTCATCGGCGTGGCTGCGGCCATGGACGGTAAAGTCGTCGGCACAGGCCGGGCTGGCAATGACGAGCAGCGAAGCGGCGGCTATGAAGATGTTGCGAGTATTGATCATGGTAAAAACCCCTGTTGTTGCTTCCCTCCGGTTGGAAGGCAGGGGTCTTTTCTCATGCGTTCAGCCGCGTTGCATTTCCTGTTCTTCGATTCGGTATGCCGGCTCGTTAAATTGTCGTAGCTTCGACGAATCGTCCACGAGCTTCGACGAATCGCCTTTGAGACAGCGCAGCACTTCGCCGACATGGCTCTTCGAGATGCGATGCTGGCTACCGTCCTGGAGCAGGGCGAACCAGCGATGCGGCTGATGGATCAGCCGGTCGACGAACGCACAACGCACGATCGTCGAGCGATGGATGTGGAGGAACTCGTTGGGATCCAACTTTTCAAGGATGGCCGTCATTGTGCCGTGCATCAGGTAGCTATTGCCCGCGCTGTGCAGGCGGCAATAATCGCCCTCCGACGTGACCTTGTCGATCGCCGGGGATTCGATCCGGCGCAGCCCACCCGAAGTCGGCACCCAGAAACACGGCGGGTCATGCCCCTCATCGCGGACGAATTCGCGGCACACGAAGCTCGCCTCGAAGCGGTCGACGAGGCGCGCAAGCGGGTCGGCATAGGCCTTGCGCTTAAGGCTGTAGGCGGCAAGGTCGGCGATCCGCGCCTCGATCACGAAGTCGAATGCGCCCGAGACTTCGAGTGAATTGAGCACGTCTTCGCACGCCATAACGCGCTGCTTGAGCGCCTCGATTTCGCTGGCGTCCGCGCGGTGGCTGAAACTGCAGCAGACGATGACCTTGAAGCCATCGGCATTGCGCTCCCGAACAACCGCCACGCCACCCCCCTCAACAGCAACAATGGCGGCGACTTAGCATGGGACGGCAATGATTGATATGTTTGGGATCCCGTGCGGGCGTTTTTTGTTTGCGCCGACGAAGGAGCGCGCCGTTACTGGACAGGGACTGCCGGCGCCTGGCCATTTGCGGGCAGGGTCGCGGGGAGCTGGCCAGCCGCCGACTGGTTGGCGTCAGGCATGCCGCCGGTCTCGGCCGGGGGAACCGGCCGCTCGCCGAACGCGGGGATGTTGCCGCCGGGAACGGTCTGCTGCTTGACTAGCGAGGTATCGATCCTGGCCGGGCCCCTCGTGGCCCCCGCGAGGGCGGCAAGCGTGATCGACAGGATGATGAACGCCGCGCCGAGCACGCCGGTCGCCCGGGTAAGGAAATCCGCCGCTCCGCGCGCGGTCATGAAGCCCGACGACGACCCGCCAACACCGAGCCCGCCGCCTTCCGACCGCTGCATCAGGATGACGACGACGAGACTGAACGCGACGAGCGTCTGGACGATGAGCAGAAAGGTGAACATGAGCGCGCTTTCGGGAGGGATTGGTTGAGGGGACAGATAGCGGGCCGGGCGATAATGTTCAACGGCGGGGACGGAATGTCGGCTCAGGCCATAACGGCGTCACCGGCGCGCCTGACGACAATCTTTTAACGATGGACGCATATTGTCATCCGCTGTAGTTTTCTCCACAATTAACCGGGGGCTGTATGCGTTTCCTGTCCTTCGCGGCCGTCGCATCGTTGATGAGCGGAGGGGCCGTTGCGGCGCTGGCGGCGCCAGTTGCGGTACCATTGGTTCGCGCCAGCCGGCCATTGGTCGCCCCGCCCGAGGCATGGGTGCTGCCCGCCGCCATCCCGCCGGCCCCGACCGCGTCGGAAGGCGCAGCGACGGTGACGCTGCTGAGCGATTCGCAAACCCGCTTTGCGGCGGACAGCGACACCAACTATTTCGCCGCAATTTACCGGATCGCCTCGTCGAAGGGGCTCGACGATGCGTCGCTGCAGGTCAGCTGGGACCCGGCGCTGAATACGCTAACGCTCCACCATTATCGCATCTTGCGCGACGGCAAGACGATCAACCTGCTCTGTGATGGGTCGGCGATAACGGTCGTGCGGCGCGAGAAGAACCTGGAGAGCGCGGCGCTCGACGGTCGGCTGACGGCGCTGATGCAGCCGGAAGATGTGCGGGTCGGCGACGTCATTGATATGGCCTACAGCCTGACCTCGCACGACCCGGCGATGGGCGGACGGTCTGAGCAGCTGAGCGGGCCGGGCGATGGCGCGGCCTTTGGCCGGTACCGGATGCGGATACTGTGGCCGACGACCAAGGCGATGAAGTGGCGCGCCTTCCCCGGCGTGCTCCAGCCGAAGTTGATCAAGACTGCGGCCGGCAACGAGCTCGTCGCGGACTTGAATGATGTCGTGACCGACGGCGACATCGCCGCGATCAAGGACGCGAAAGCGCGAGCGGCAGCTTATCTGAAGCGCGGCGTCTACCGGTTCGATCGGCATGACCAGGCTGGCGCGCGCGCCGATGCCGAAGCGGCGGTCAAGCTGGACCCGACGCTCTCCGGCGCCCACGGTCTTCTCTCGCTGATCCTGGCGAACGCACAGGATCCGGCGGCGGCTGCGGTCGCCGACAAGGCGCTCGCGCTGGACGCCAAGCAGCTGCTGGCCTGGCGCGCAAAGTCGATCGACGCTTTTCGACGCAAGCAATATGCCGAAGCGGAGAAAGATGCCGATGCTCTGGTTGCGCTCGCGCCCAAGGACGGCGCAGCGCTGATGCTCCGCGGCGGCGCGCGCTTGGCAGCGGGGCGGCGGGTCGAGGCGATGAGCGACATCGATACGGCAATCGCGATCGAGCCATCGGCAAACTTCCGCCGAGCGCGAGCAGCCGTGCTGGCGGAAGCGGGTCAGGCCGCCGAGGCGCTGGCCGAAGCCGATCGCGCGGTCGGGGCAGACCCGGTCGATGTGCCTGCACGGCTGCTCCGCGCCAATCTGCGCCAGGACGCCAAGCAGCTGCCAGGGGCGATCGCCGACTATGACCGGGTCATCGCGGTGGAGCCCTCGCCGCTTCACTATCTCCAGCGAGCAAGTGCCTGGCAGGCGCTCGACAAGACCAAGTCGCAGAGCGACATCGCCAGTGCGCTGAAGGTCGATCCACGGTCGGTTCTTGCCTTGGCCGCGCGCGCCAGCACGGCGATGGAGGATGGCAGATATGCCAGCACCGAAGCGGACATCGCCAGCATCGACAAGATCGAGCCGGGCAACCGCAGTGCGGCTTCGTTGCGCGTCCGCCTGCTCGACCGTCAGGGTCGCCATGCCGAAGCACTGCGCCAGGCCGATGCGAACGTGACGAAACTCCACGACGCCGGCGCCTATAACGAACGCTGCTGGCTCAGGGCGACGCGCAATATGGGCCTGGAATCGGCGCTGACCGATTGCGAGGCGGCGCTGAAGCTGTCGCCGACCAGCGCCGCCGCGCTCGCCAGTCGCGCATTCACGAAACTGAGAATGGGGTCACTCGATGGCGCGATCGCCGATTACGATGCGGCACTGAAGGCGTTTCCGCGGCTGCCAGCGTCGCTGTTCGGGCGGGCGGTCGCCTATGCGCGCAAGGGCGACCGGGCCAAAGCGCTGGGCGATCTGGCGACGGCGCAGACGGTGGCAGCGAGATCGAGCAGCGCTTTGCCGATTATGGCGTGACGCTGCCTGCGGGGTTTGCGCCCGACCACTCCCGCCGCCAAATGACATCGGCTCGTTACGAAGACCATTCGACGAATAACGGACGTAGGTGACGTGCTTCCCCGCCAGACATCATTAAGCTAGGCGTTCGGCAAGGGTGGGCGGCCGATGGCGGACGATGCGGAGATGGCAGAGGTCGAGCGGCGTCCAACCCTGTTCCTGAGCTATGCCCATGCCGACCAGCGGCGCGCGAAGTCGCTAGCCGCCGCGCTGGGCGTCGCAGGTTACACCGTGTGGTGGGACGCGCTGATCGAGGGCGGCGCGGGGTTCGCGCGGACGATCAACGTCGCCCTCGACAAGGCCGATGCAGTGATCGTGCTGTGGTCGGCGACCTCGATCGAAAGCGACTGGGTGTGCGACGAGGCGGCGTCGGGTCGCGATCGCAAGCGCCTGGTCCCGCTATCGCTCGACGGCACCCTGCCCCCGCTCGGCTTTCGCCAATATCATGCGATCGACCTCAGCCACTGGAAAGGCCGCGTCGGCGATCCCAAGATGGCCGCGATCGAGCGCGCCATCGCCGCGACCTGCGCCGGTGCGGTCATACGCACCAGCAGCCAGTCGGAGCCGGTTTGGAGCCCCGGCGTGTCGCGGCGCTCTGTCGGGCTGCTGCTCGGCTCGGTCGTGGTCGCGGCGGGTGGCGGGGCGATCGCGTGGCGTCAGGGTTGGGTCGGCGCGGTCGAGCTCAGCAGGAACAGCATCGCGGTGCTGCCGCTCAAGAATCTCAGCGGCAATGCCGACCAGTCCTATTTCTCGGACGGCCTGACCGAGGAGCTGCGC
Source organism: Sphingomonas sp. (assembly GCF_031380695.1). GTDB lineage: Bacteria > Pseudomonadota > Alphaproteobacteria > Sphingomonadales > Sphingomonadaceae > Sphingomicrobium. The sequence goes on from NZ_JANMWY010000325.1 coordinate 8,713, forward strand.
ACCGCGCTGCGCCGGATCGACGCCTTGCAGGTGGTCGCGGCGACCTCGTCCGACGCGGTGCGCGACACGCAGGATGACGCGCGGACCATCGCCGGCCGGCTCGGCGTCGCCTTTCTCCTATCGGGGGCAGTCCAGCGCGCCGCCGACACGGTACGGATTTCGCTCGAGCTGGTCGATGCTGCGAGTGGATTCACGCGCTGGTCGACCCGGCTCGATCGCAAGCTGACCGACATTTTCGCGGTGCAAAGCGAGATCGCGCTGACCGTCGCGCAGGCACTGTCCGTGCAGATTGCGACCGCGACGCCGGCGCCGGGTGGAACCCATAGTGTCGAGGCCTATGAGCATTTCCTGCGCGGGCGTGCGTTGTTCGACCTCGCCAAGGACGAGCCGACCGATCGCGCCGGGCTGGCCGAACTCGACCTGGCCGTCGCCGCCGATCCGCAGTTCGCCCTGGCTCACGCCGCACGGGCCCGATCGATCACCGCGATTGCCGGCGAATATGTCCAGGCGGCCCAGCTCAAGCCGCTGTACGACGTGGCCATCCGGGCGGCGCAGCGGGCGATCGATCTTGCTCCGGACTTGGCCGAGGGGCAGGTGGCGATGGGCCAGGCGCTGTTCACCGGCCGCCTCGATATCCCGGCGGCACGGCCATTCTTCGACAAAGCGGCGAAGCTTGGCCGCGGCAATGCCGACATCCTGCTGATGGTCGCGCTCTATTGCGCCCGGGCGGGCCGGGCCCACGAAGGCCGCACCGCGATTACGCGCGCGATTGCGCTCGATCCGCTCAACCCGCGCGTGTTCCGCGCCGCCGCCTCGATCGAATATGCCGCGCGCCGCTATCGCGCCGTGATTGCGCCAGCGACCAAGGCGCTCGAACTCAACCCGCACATGGCCAATGCCTGGTATTTGATCGGCTATGCCAAGATGCTGACAGGGGACACGGCGGGGGCAAAGGCCGCGTTTTCCGCCGAGCCTCATGCGATTTTTCGCTTGTCGGGCCTCGCTATCCTGGCGGCGCGGACAGGTGACAAGGCCGGTGCGCGAAAAGCCTTTGATCAGCTCGTTCGCGAAGCGGGCAATAGTGGCCTCTACCAGCAGGCGCAGGTCCTGGCGCAGTGGGGCGACCGCAATGGCGCTTTTGCCGCGCTGAAACATGCGCGATTTGTTCGTGATTCCGGCCTGATCTATCTTGCCACCGATCCGCTTCTCGACCCACTTCGCGCAGACCCGAATCTTGCGGCGCTGCAGCGAGGGCTGGCAACCGGTTGACCCGCTATCGCAACGCACAGATTTGTGCGATGTTCGGCTTCCTCACGAGGAGATCGAGCATGACCATTACCAATGGACGCCCCGTCACCGACGAAGATGAAGAAGCCAATAACACCGAAATCGACAGCGATGCTGAAGGCGAAGATCGGGGAAGCGACAGTCGCGGAAGCGACAATCGCGGGAGCGGCGACAATCGCGGGAGCGGCGACAATCGCTAGCCGCTAATCCGTAGTGACTAGCGACGGATCGAGCGCCATCGCGCGCTCGATCCAGTCGCGATAATGATTGCGGTCGATCCGGGTATAGACCCCCGGCAGCGCCTTGTTCCCGCACCCGTCGCCCCAGCCGACGATCCCGACCAGCACCGGCTCGCCCTCGGTCAGGATCAGCGGGCCGCCGCTATCGCCCTGGCATGAATCCCCGCCACGCTTCCCGGCGGCGCACAGCATCGCTTCGGTGAGGCGGTCCTGATACTGTTCGATACCCGCGCAATCACGGACTTTCATGTCGACGTGAAGCAACTCGGCGGAGGCGCGGCCGTTGGCTCCCGATGCCGTCTTGCCCCACCCTGTCACGGTTACTGCATCGTCGATTTCCACCGGATCGTCGGCCAGGCGGATCGGCTCGATCCTGCTCGTGTCGTCCAGGCTGGTCTGGTCGTCGGCGACGATGTGGATGAGCATGATGTCGTCGTGCTTGGCCGTGTCGACATAACGCGCGTGGCGGACGATGCGGTCGATGCGATAGATCGCCCCTTCGCCGACATCGAGTTCACGCGCACCGAGCCGCACGCGATAGAGCGCGACATTGTCCTGCGTCACGCAATGCGCCGCGCTCAACACCCAATCGGGCGCGATCAGCGACCCACCACAGCGATGGGCGAGCTCCCACGGTTCCTTGCCGGTGCGCTGTTCGGGGGAATAGCCGTCGAAAGTCGAAAAAATCTCGGCCTGCCACGGCGCCCCGAACCGCAGAGCCAGATTGGGGGCGTCGGTGGTCTGCGCATGAAGCATGTTGCCCAAACCGGTGAGCGCCACCGCCACCCCGATGAAAAGCCGTCCCCGCATGATGAATCTCCACTGCCCGTCGAGAAGCTACACGATCTAGGTCGCAACAACAGCCGGATTAAGCGCCTTGCGCCGCTTCGACGATGGGCAGGAAGTCAGCCGCCGTCAGGCTGGCACCGCCGACCAGCGCGCCATCGACGTCCGCAACGGCGAAAATCTCGGCAGCGTTGGTCGGCTTGACCGAGCCACCGTAAAGCAGGCGCACCCCGTGCCCGGCCTCGCCATACGCCGCCACCAGCCGCGCGCGGAGGGCGGCGTGCATGTCGGCGATGTCGGCCAGCGACGGGATGAGGCCGGTGCCGATGGCCCAGATCGGTTCATAGGCGACCGCCCTGACGGGAACGGGCGGGAGCGAGGCGTCGAGCTGCGCGCTGACCGTCGCGACCGCAGCGCCAGCCTCGCGCACCGCGAGGCTCTCGCCAACGCACAGGATGACATCCAGCCCGGCGGCCATCGCCGCCATCGCCTTGGCGCGCACGGTGGCGTCGGCCTCGGCATGCCCGTCGCGGCGCTCGCTGTGGCCGACGATGACGAGGCTGGCGCCGGCGTCGTGGAGCATGTGCGCGGCGAGGTCGCCGGTGAAGGCGCCCTTGGCCTCGGCATGGACATCCTGCCCGCCGATGGCGAAGCCGGGCACGGCGCGGGCGGCGCGCTCGATCAGCGTCGACGGCAGGCACAGCGCGACGTCGACTCCGCTCGGGACTGCGGCGGCGATCCGCACGATCTCGGCGATGCTGGCGGCGCTGCCATGCATCTTCCAATTGCCAGCGACGAATTTGCGATTGGGCATGATATTCCCCTGTTTTGTAACGCAAACTAGCAAGCGCGGACGATGGGGCCAAGCATAAGGTTGTCGCGTCCCGCCCGCGCCTCTAAAGCGACGTCGTCCAATTCCCGTGAGGTCTCATGCTCGATCGTTTCCGCCGTTTCTCCAAGTCAAGGGCCGGCGGCTTTGTCCTCGCCGGTCTGGGCGTGGCGATCTTCGCCAGCTTCGCGATGGGCGATCTGAGCTCGCTCAAGAACGGCAATTTCGGCGGGGGAGGAAGCGGGCTGGTCAAGGTCGGCGGGCGCGAAGTCAGCGACCGCGACGTCGGCCAGGCATTCGACGGGCTGCTGAGCCGAGCACGCGAGCAGAACCCCGCGGCGGCGGGCAAGGATTTGGCCGGGCAGTTCGAGCCGCTGCTCGACTCGCTGATCCAGCAGATGGGGCTGGTCGCTTTTGCCGATGCGAACGGACTCAACCTGTCGAAGCGTCTGCTGGACGCCGAGATCGCGAAGCTGCCCCAAGTGCGCGGGCTGGACGGCAAATTCTCCGACGCCGCCTACCAGAATTTCCTGGCCAAGGAGCGGATGACCGACGCAGAATTGCGCAAGTTGCTGGAAGCGTCGGTGACCCAGCGGCTGATCCTGACACCCGCCGCGGCCAATCCGCGGCTATCAACCGGGCTGGCGGCCCCATATGCGGCGATGCTCATGGAGCAACGCCAGGGCCAACTGGCGCTGGTGCCGATTGCCGCCTTTGCCGCCGGGCTGAAGCCGACCGACGCCGAGGTCGCGGCTTTCTATGCTGCGAACAAGGCGCGCTACACGGTGCCCGAGCGGCGGACGCTGCGGATTGCGCGGTTCGGAACGGCGGAAATCGCGCCCGCCAGCGTGCCGACCGACGCCGAGATCGCCGCTTATTACGCCAAGAATCAGGCGCAGTATGCCGCGCGGGAGACTCGCACGATCAGCCAGGCAGTGGTGCCCGACGCCAAGGTTGCACAGGGCATTGCCGACCGGGCGAAGGGCGGTGCGGCGTTCGTTGCGGCCGCCGCGCCGGCCCGGCTGAACGCGGCCGAAGTGACCGTCGGCCCGCAAACCCGCGCCCAGTTCACCGACCTTGCCGGCGACAAGATCGCCGCTGCCGCCTTCGCGCCGACCGTCAAGGCGGGCAGCGTGATCGGGCCGCTCCGCTCTGACCTTGGCTGGCACGTCATCCGCATCGACGCGGTCACGGGCGAGCCGGGCCGGACGCTGGAGCAGGTCCGGACGGAAATCGCGACCAAGCTGGCTGCGGACAAGAAGCGAAATGCGCTCGGCGATCTGGTCGACAAGGTGCAGAACGGGATCGACGGCGGGGAGAGCTTTGCCGACGTGGTGGCGAAGAACCGGCTAACCGCGACCGAAACTCCGCTGCTGTCGGCCAATGGAACGAGCGACAATCCCGCCTTCAAATGGCCGCCCGAGCTGGCCGGGGCGCTGAAATCCGGGTTCGAGCTCACCGGACAGGATTCACCGGTGATCGAGACGTTGCCGGGCGACGTCGGCTTCGCGCTGGTCGGGCTGGGCAAGGTCATTCCTGCCGCGCCGGCGCCGCTCGCGCAGATCCGCGATCGGGTCGCGCAGGACTGGGTCGGCCAAAAGGCGATGGAGCACGCGCGCGTCGCCGCGACCGCGATCGCCGCGAAGGCCTCCGCCGGTACGCCGCTGGCGGAAGCGATGGCCACCGCCGGGGTCAACCTGCCCGCGCCGCGCCCGGTCGACACTCAAAGGATCGCACTGGCTCAAGTCCCGCCGGCCGCCGCCGCCGCGATGCGGATGCTGTTCACCCTGGCCGAAGGCAAGAGCCGAATGGTGCCTTCCCCCGAGGCCAACGGCTTTGCCATCGTCCATGTCGACAAGATCATTCCTGGCAATGCCATGGCCCAGCCGACGCTGATCGCGCGGGTGCAGGGGCAGTTTCAGCAGGGCGCATCGGAGGAATATGCGCGACAATTCCTCAATGCGATGATCGCGAAGGTCGGCGTGTCGCGCAACGACGCGGCAATCGCGGCGACCCGCCAGCGACTGACGGCGGGCGGGGCCGGGCAATAGGACGATGAGCGGCGGCGGCGCGGCGCGGCTGCTGCTGGTCGATAATTTCGACAGCTTTACGCACATGCTGGCCGACCAGCTATGCGTTGCCGGGGCGACGGTGGCGGTGTTGCGCGCCGATGTCGCCACCATTGCAACGGCGCTGGGCGATGCATATGACGGGGTCGTGATTTCGCCGGGGCCGGGCCGGCCGGAAGACGCGGGGAAATCGGTTGCGATCGCCGCCGCCTGCATTGCGGCGCGGCGGCCGTTGCTCGGCGTGTGCCTGGGCCATCAGGCGATCGCGCTGGCGTGCGGCGGCGCTGTCGAGCGGGTCGCGCCGGTGCATGGAAAGGTTGCGAGCGTGCGCCACGACGGCAGTGGGCTGTTCGCGGCCCTGCCCTCGCCATTTGCGGCGACGCGCTATCACTCGCTCGCGGTGGCGGCGTTCGGACCACCGCTCATCGCCAACGCGTGGAGCGAGGACGGCACGGTCATGGCGTTGCGCCACGTGGACGCGCCCTCGCACGGGGTGCAATTCCATCCGGAGAGCGTGGCGAGCGAAGCGGGCCCGGCATTGCTGGCGGCGTTCGTCGGCGTCGTGCGCGGGGGCGCTTGACGGCGGCCATCGCGTTGCCTACACGTTCTTCCTCTGTTCCCAGAGGAACGTGACGGAGATGCGCCGATGCTGACCGCCAAGCAGCATGAATTGCTGCACTTCATCCATGAACGCCTGGGCGAGACCGGGGTCAGCCCGAGTTTCGACGAGATGCGCGAGGCGTTGGACCTGAAGTCCAAGTCGGGCGTCCACCGGCTGATTTCGGCGCTGGAGGAACGGCGCTTCATTCGCCGTCTGCCCAATCGCGCGCGAGCCCTCGAAGTGTTGAAGATGCCTGAGTTGGCGAAGCCGGCGGCCCCGGTCGCGATGCGCTCGCCGCTGAAGGTGGTGGCCAACGACGTCATCGAGATTCCGATGCACGGGCGGATCGCGGCGGGTACGCCGATCGAGGCGCTGCAGGGCACCGAGGGCTTTGCCGTGCCGGCCGCGCTGCTGGGTCCGGGCGAACATTATGCGCTTGAGGTGTCGGGCGATTCGATGGTCGAGGAAGGCATTCTCGACGGCGATTATGCGCTGATCCGCAAGGTCGAGACGGCGCGCGAGGGCGAGATCGTGGTCGCCTTGATCGACGGGGTCGAGGCGACGCTGAAAACCTATCGCCGCGAAGGGCAGATGATCCGCCTCGACCCGGCCAACCGCCATTACGAAGCCCAGCGCTACCGCCCCGACCAGGTCGCTATCCAGGGACGGCTGGCGGGGTTGATCCGGCGCTACTGACGTGGCCGCAGAGAATGGTGCGCGGATCGACTATGTCGAACTGCCGAGCGTCACCGCGCATGAACTGACCCGCGCATTCTACGGCAAGACGTTCGGCTGGCAGTTCACCGATTTCGGTCCGGACTATGCCGCGACCGAGGGCGGCGTGGTCGATGTCGGCCTCAACGGCCAGCATGACGAGGCGCTGTCCGCCCCCCTCCCGGTCATCCGCGTCGACGATCTCGACGCCGCATTCGATGCGGTCGGCAAGGCCGGCGGCGTCATCGCCAAGCCGATCTTCGCCTTCCCCGGTGGGCGGCGGTTCCACTTCATCGACCCGTCGGGCAGCGAACTGGCCGTCTGGGCTACCGAGCGCTCATCGAGGTAGAAGAAGCGAATTGCGCCCACGGGTGATCTCCCACCCGCTCGGCCACGGTGGCGATGGTCGGGGTTTCGCCCAGCGTAATTGCCAGCCCGCCGGTGGCGGCGAGCGCGGTACGATCGAGCTTCAGCCAGCGCGGCTTGCAAGCGCGCGGCAAGCGGCGGTCGGCGATGACGATGTCGCTGGCGGCGCAGGCGGCGACGCTGTCTTTCCAATCGGGAAAATAGCTCGATCGAAAGGCGAGAATGCGCCACGTACGGCCTTCCCGCGCAACGGTGAACTGGCACGAATCGGCGCTGCAGGCGGCGTCGGGGCGATCCTCGATCCACCCGGCATCGCCGTCGAAGCCGGCGCTTTCGGTCATCAGGCTGCGAGTGAAATCGCCGCTGCGCTCGCGTAACATCAACGGTGCACCATCATTCCCGATCAGCGCGACGTGGCGTCCGTCACCGGTGACCAGCAGATCGGGCGTGGGCACGAGCATCGCCCATACCACCCCGACCGCTATCGGCATCATCCCAAACGGCCGTCCCCTGCCCCGCCACAGGCAGCACCACAGCCCGCCCGCGACGATCATTGTGAAGGCAGCGGTCGGCATCGTCGGCAGCATCGCGACCGCCCCCGGGATCGCCGCGACGCGGTGCGCAGCCCACAACAAGGCGTCGAGCGACCAGCCTGTCACGACCCAGAGCGGATGGCCGAGGCCGAGCGGATCGAGCGCCAGCGCCGCTGCCTCCAGCGGCATGGTCACGAACGTCGTCAGCGGGATGGCGACGAGGTTGGCGAGCACGCCGTAGAAGCCGGCGCGGTGGAAATGGTAGAGCGCGAACGGCATCAGCGCGAACTCGACCGCCAGCCCGGTCAGGATCAGCGAGGCGAGGTGGCGGGCGAGGCGAAAGTGAAGTCCTTCCTCGCGCCGCGCGAAAAAGGCGCGGATCGGGCCGGCCTCATGCAGCGCGATGATCGTCGCGACCGAGGCGAAGCTCATCTGGAAGCTCGGCCCGACGAGCGATTCGGGGCTGATCAACAGGACCACGACCGCCCCTGCCGCGACCAGGCGCAGGCTCAGCGCCTCGCGCCCCAAGGCCAGCCCGGCGAGCACGAGCAGCGCGGCGATACAGCTGCGCACCGTCGGCACCTGCGCTCCGGTCAGTAGCGTGTAACCGATCCCCGCCGCCGCCGCGCACCCCGCCGACACCAGCACCAGATTGAATCGCAGCGCCAGCGTCTCGCTCAGCGCCAGCAACCGCAGCGACAGGAACATCGTCGCCGCGACGACCGCGGCGATGTGCAACCCGCTGACGGATAGCAGATGGGCCAGGCCCGAGCGGCGCATCGCGACCGCATCCTCCTCTGAAATCGCATTCTGGTTGCCGCTGACGAAGGCGGTGGCGATGGTTCCCGACGGGCCGGGCAGCGACGCCTGGATGTGATGGTCCAGCCGGTCACGCAGGCCGTCGAGGCCCGATGGCGGGGCGGCCTGGGTGACGACGACTGGACCGAGCATTTTGCCGACCGCGCCAAGCTGCCTGAACCAGGCGTCACGGGCGAAATCATGGCTGCCGGGCAGCGCCATCGGCGGTGGCGGCGCAAGCCGGGCGCGCAGCCGCACGCGCGCGCCGTCGTTGAGCCCGGGCGGTGCCTTGTCGAGGTCGAGCGTCACGCGCAGCATCGGCGGCAGGGCGGGGTCGTCGGGTGCCAGTGTCAGGCGCAGCTTGCCGTCGGCGACGCGCGGCTCGGCCTTGAGCACGGTTGCGGCGAAGGCGGTGACGACCGGCCGATCGAGGCGCGGCGACGCGACCCACTCGCCCCGCGCCCACACCAGCGCCAGCCCGGCGGCGACGGTGATGCCGAGCCACCCCAGCATTTGTCCTGCCCGCCCCCGGACCAGTCCGAACCCGGCCAACGCGATACTGGCCGCGAGGCACAATAGCGCACCCCATTGCGTTGGCCCGGCCAGCCAGAACCATAATCCAATACCCAGCCCGAAACCGACCACACCCCAGATCGGCAATTGCTCGCGCTGATCGTCGAGCATGGCGTCGATCCGAGCCCACGCCGCCACTAGCCGGGCATGCCAGACCGCTCGCCGCGGTGGCAGCGCCGCATCGGCTATGCTAGTGGCGCGGGCCCAGTCCATTCCCCTCAGAACAAAGGAAAGCGCGGTTGAGCGCAAGTGATATTAAGGAAACGCGTGCAAGCGATAATCTTGTCCCGGTCGTCACGCGGTTCGCGCCGTCGCCGACTGGTTACCTGCACATTGGCGGCGCGCGCACGGCGCTGTTCAACTGGCTGTTCGCGCGGCATCATGGCGGCAGATATCTCCTGCGGATCGAGGATACCGACCGGGCGCGGTCGACCCAGCCGGCGATCGACGCGATCCTCGATGGCTTGTCCTGGCTGGGGATCGAGGGCGACGAGCCGCCGCTGTTCCAGTTCGAGCGGGCCTTGCGCCATGCCGAGGTGGCAAACGAGTTGCTCGCCAAGGGCCATGCCTATCGCTGCTTCCTGACCTCGGCGGAACTGGCCGAGCGGCGGGCGGCGGCCCAGGTCGAGCGCCGGCCATTTCGACTGACCAGCGAATGGCGCGATCGCGACGCACCGTCCGAAAACCGCCCGTTCGTGGTGCGAATCAAGGCGCCGCGCGAGGGCGAGAGCGTGATCGACGATCTGGTCCAGGGCCGCGTCACCGTCGCCAATGTCGAGCTCGACGACATGGTCCTGCTGCGCTCCGACGGAACGCCGACCTACATGCTCGCGGTTGTCGTCGACGACCACGACATGGGGGTTACGCACGTCATCCGCGGTGACGACCATTTGAATAATGCCTTCAGGCAGTTATCAATCATCACTGCGATGGGATGGGCGGTACCGGCCTACGCCCATATCCCCCTGATCCACGGCCCTGACGGGGCCAAACTGTCCAAACGCCATGGCGCGCTGGGGGTCGATGCCTATCGCGACGAACTCGGCATCCTGCCCGAGGCATTGGTCAATTATCTGCTGCGGCTCGGCTGGGGCCATGGCGACGATGAAATTTTCACGCGCGATCAAGCGGTCACATGGTTCGACCTCGATCATGTTGGCAAGAGCCCGTCGCGGATGGACTATAAGAAGCTCGAAAATCTCAACGGCCATTACATCCGCGAAGCCGATGATGCCCGGCTGGCGGCCCTCGTCGCACCCCGGCTCGATCTGCCCCGCACAGACCAAGGACTGCTCGTCCGCGCGATGCCAGAACTCAAGGCACGAGCAAATGATCTCAATGCTTTGGCGGACGGTGCTCGCTTCCTGTTCGAACAGCGACCGCTGGCTCTCGACGACAAGGCCGCAACGCTTCTCGACGATGATGCGCGCGCTCTACTCGGCCAGGCGCATGCCGCGCTGTCGGCCCTGCCCGCGTGGGATCATGACAGCCTCGACAACGCCGTTCGCGCCATCGCCGACAAGGCCGGGATCAAGCTCGGCAAGCTCGCCCAGCCGCTGCGTGCTGCGCTCACCGGGCGGACAACGTCACCGGGAATCTTCGACGTGCTCTTGCACCTTGGACAGCACGAAAGCATGGGGCGCATACGCGATCAACTGGAGCCGAACGCATGACCGAGCCGACGACCATCAAACACGGCACCACCGAGAAGCAATATGCGACGCTGCCCGGCACGGTCGGTCCCGAGGTGGTCGACATTCGCAAATTCTATGCCGACACCGGCATGTTTACCTACGACCCGGGCTTCACCTCGACCGCCGCGTGCCAGAGCGCGATCACCTATATCGACGGCGACCAGGGGATTTTGCTCCACCGCGGCTATCCGATCGATCAGTTGGCCGAGCATTCCAGCTTCATGGAGGTCAGCTATCTGCTGCTCCACGGCGAACTGCCGAACGGCGGCGAGCTTGCCGACTTCACCCGCACGATCTCGCGCCATACCATGGTCCACGAGCAATTATCGACCTTTTACAGGGGCTTCCGGCGTGACGCACACCCGATGGCGATCCTTTGCGGCGTCGTCGGGGCGCTGTCCTCCTTCTATCATGATTCGACCGACATCACCGATCCCAAGCAGCGCATGAT